>CAZPJF010000006.1:0-24061 GCA_964586095.1 uncultured Gemmatimonas sp.
CCGAGCGGACCTACGACGACCTCGTCACGCTCGCGGCCCAGGTCTGCGGCGCCCCGAGCGCGGCGATCACGCTCATCGACGAGTCACGGCAGTGGCTCAAGGCGGAGACGGGCCTCGGCGTGCGCGAGACGCCGCGCGACGTCGCGTTCTGCGCGTACACGATCCTCGACAGCGCGCCGCTCGTCGTGCCGGACGCCACCCGCGACGTGCGGTTCCGCGACAACCCGCTCGTGACGGACGGCCTGCGGATCCGGTTCTACGCGGGTGCGCCGCTCGTCACCCCCGACGGGCACCGGCTCGGCTCCATCTGCGCGCTCGGCACGGCGCCGCACGACGTGGGCGCCGAGCAGGTGCGGGCGCTCGAGGCGCTCGCGCGGCTCGTCGTCCAGCAGCTCGAGCAGCGCCGCGTGGCGCGCCGGCTGGCCGACGCCCTCGAGCAGGTGCACGAGCTCTCGGGCCTCATCCCCATCTGCGCGTACTGCAAGCGGGTCCGCGACGACGGGGACTTCTGGCACGAGGTGGAGGAGTACGTGATGTCGCGCACCCCGGCGACCTTCACGCACGGCATCTGCCCCCCCTGCGTGCGCACGCACTTCCCCGAGCATGCCTCGGGACCGCACGCGCGGCGCGCGCGCAAGTAGTCGGTGGGCGCCTCCGAGACGCGCCAGCGGATCCGCGCCATCTTCGGCGGCTCCGTCGGCAACCTGGTCGAGTGGTACGACTGGTACACCTACTCGGCGTTCGCGCTCTACTTCTCGGCCGCCTTCTTCCCGCGCGGCAGCGCGACGGCGCAGCTGCTCAACTCGGCCGCCGTGTTCGCGGTGGGCTTCTTCATGCGGCCGATCGGCGGGTGGCTGCTGGGGCGCTACGCCGACCGGCACGGCCGGCGCGCCGCGCTCACCGCCTCGGTCCTGCTGATGTGCGGCGGCTCGCTGCTCATCGCGATCACCCCGTCCTACGCGACGATCGGGCTGGCGGCGCCGGCGCTGCTGGTGCTGGCGCGGCTGCTGCAGGGGATCAGCGTGGGCGGCGAGTACGGGGCGAGCGCGACCTACCTGAGCGAGCGGGCCGGCCGCGCACGGCGCGGGTTCTACTCGAGCTTCCAGTACGTCACGCTCATCCTCGGCCAGCTCCTCGCGCTCGCGGTGCTGCTGGTGCTGCAGGCGCTGCTCACCGAGGCGCAGCTCGCGGCGTGGGGGTGGCGCATCCCGTTCGTGATCGGTGCGCTCGCCGCGGTGGTCGCCGTCTGGCTGCGGCGCAACCTCGACGAGACGGAGAGCTTCCGGCGCGCGCGGCCGCCCGAGGGGGCGCTGCGCGAGCTCCTGCGCCACCCGCGCGCCGTCGCGGCCACGTTCGGCCTCACCGCCGGCGGCGCGCTCTCGTTCTACGTCTTCACGACCTACGCGCAGAAGTTCCTGGTCAACACGGCGGGCTTCACCAAGGCCACCGCCTCGCAGGTGAACGCGGCGACGCTCGTGGTGTTCATGTGCGTGCAGCCGCTCTTCGGTGCGCTCTCGGACCGGGTCGGCCGGCGGCCGCTCCTGCTCACCTTCGGCGTGCTCGGGACGCTCGGGATCGTGCCGGTGCTCACGCGGCTCGAGACGGCGCGCTCGCCGATGGAGGCGTTCGTGCTGCTCACGGCCGCGCTCCTCGCGGTCTCCTGCTACACGTCGATCAACGCGGTGGTGAAGGCCGAGCTCTTCCCCACCGAGGTGCGCGCGCTCGGCGTGGCCCTGCCCTACGCGCTGGCCGTCTCGCTCTTCGGCGGGACGGCGGAGTACGTCGCGCTCGCGCTCAAGGAGGCGGGGCACGAGCGCTGGTTCTATTGGTACGCGACGACGGTCGTCTTCGGGTCGCTCGTGGTGTACGCGCTCATGCCCGACACCCAGCGGCACTCGCGCATCGTCGAGGACTGAGCGGGCCGCGCTCCCGCTCACGCCGCGAACAGGTCCTCGATCGACAGGTAGCGCTCGCCCGTGTCGTAGCAGAAGGTGAGCACGCGGCTCCCCGGCGCCATGGTCGGGATGACCTGCGCGACGGCGGCGAGCGACGCGCCCGACGAGATGCCGAGGAGGATCCCCTCCTCCGTCGCCGCGCGCTGCGCGAACCGGAAGGCCTCGGCCTCGGTGACCGCCACCGTGCCGTCGAGGGTGCGCCGGTCGAGGTTCGCCGGCACGAAGCCCGCGCCGATCCCCTGGATGCGGTGCGGGGCATGCGCGCCCCCGGCGATCACCGTCGACGTGGCCGACTCGACCGCGAGGGCCCGCAGCGTCGGCATGGTGCGCTTGAGCACACGCGCCACGCCCGTGAGGTGGCCGCCGGTGCCCACGCCCGTGATCAGGTAGTCGAGCCCCTCGGGGAAGTCGGCCGCGATCTCGGCGGCCGTCGTCGACTCGTGGATCGCCGGGTTGGCGGGGTTCTCGAACTGCTGCGGGATCCAGGCGTCGCCCAGCTCGGCGGCGAGCTCCTGCGCCCGCGCGATCGAGCCCTTGATGCCGAGCTCGCGGGGCGTGAGCACCAGTTCGGCACCGTAGGCCTTCATCACCCGGCGCCGCTCGACCGACATCGACTCCGGCATCACGAGGATGAGCCGGTACCCCTTCACCGCGGCCGCCATCGCGAGCCCGATGCCGGTGTTGCCGGAGGTGGGCTCGACGATCGTGGTGGTGGGCCGGAGCAGCCCGCGCCGCTCCGCGTCGTCGATCATCGCGCGCCCAATCCGGTCCTTGATGGAGCCGCCGGGGTTCGCGCGCTCCAGCTTGACCCAGACCTCCACCGCCGGGGTGAGCCCCGCGTAGAGGCGGTTGAGGCGGACGTGCGGGGTGTTGCCGATCGTGTCGAGGATGTTCGCGTGGCGCATGGCGCGGACCGATGAGGGGACGGCGGGGCCGGGACGGCCCCGCTCCACACCAGTCTGCGCGAAGCGTCAACGGTTCCCGACGACCTCGCGCGCCAGCGCGACCAGCACCCAGTAGGGCGGCGTGTACCCCCGCTCGCGCCGCCACGCGGCCGCGCGGTGCAGGACCTGCTGCGCGTAACCGTCGTGCCGCGCGCCGTAGTGGCGGTTGCGCAGCGCCGCCGACGGCGACATCCCCTCGGGGATCACCGCCGCGCCCCCCGTGGCGGCGCGCAGCAGGCTCCACCCCTTGAGCAGCCGCGCGAGCGGGAGCTCGTACCACGGATAGCCGAGCCGGTCCCCGCGCTCGGCACCCTCGAGCATCGCGTCGGTGACGGCGTTGTCCACGTGGTCCTCGAAGAGCGCCGCCGGATCGCGCCACTCCGCGACCACGGCGAGCTGCGGGTCGTACTCGAGGTCGGACGGCTCCTGCGTCTCGAAGTGCCGCACGCCGAACGATGCGAGCCAGTCGCGCAGTCCCGGGCGCGAGATGGTCGAGCGGCCCATCCAGAGCGTCATCCCCTCGTCGCGGTAGCCGGTGGAGGCGACCTCGGAGCAGAAGAGCTCCGACGGGTCGGCGTAGTCCATCGCGAAGTCGTAGGGGATGTGCTCGCGGCGGGCACGGAGCAGCATCGCGGTGGCGGCCTTGTGCGGCAGCTGCGGGTCGCGCCGGAGCGCCGGCTGGTCGGGCCGCGGGCGCAGCACCATCACCCGGAGCTTCTTGTCGGCGAGGTAGCCCTCGGCGGTGGTGATCGCGACGCCGATCTCGATGTGCGCCTCGACGATGTTGATGGACCCGGTGATCGAGTCCACGTGCACCAGCGCGATGTGCGAGAAGTTGCCGGGGTAGTCGTTGCCGCGCGCGATGAGCGCCGAGGTGGGGTAGCCGCCGCGCGAGACGAGGATGTCGCCGCTGTGGAGCCGGACGCCGGCGTGCATCGCGCTCGGCGCCGCCGAGGGCACGTCGGCGCCCAGCTGCAGCGCGGCGACCTCGCCCGGGCGCTGCAGCATCACCTCCTCCACCGCCGCGCGGCTGCCGTAGAGCGCACGGTAGAGGCGGTCGCGGACGGGGAGCGCGTTGGCGTCCCAGCCGGCGGAGTGCCGCTTCACGAGCTCGCGCCAGGCGTCGGCGACGGCGACGTAGCGCGCCGCACCGCCGCACGCGGCGACCGCGGGCGCGAGCGCGAAGAGCGCGGACTCGAGCGAGTCGAGCGCGGGCGCGTCGGGTCCGATGGGCGGAGCAGCGCGCGCGCCGGTGCCGCGCGCCAGCCGGTCGATGCGCGCCCCGAGCGCGCCGAGTCCCTCTCGCAGCGCGAGGGAATCGGCGCACCCGTCCGCGCGCGCGGCGACGAAGCGCGCCTCGAGCGCGCTCCAGAGCGAGTCGCGTCCCCAGACGAACGGCCGCGCGCCCGCCGGTGCATCCGGCGCCCGCGGCGGCGGGAACGGCACGAAGAGCAGCACCGTCGCGGCACCGACGACGGCGAGGGCCTGGCGGACGCGGGGCGATCGGGTCGGCGCGGTGGACATGGCGCGGCGGAGTCGGGGCGGAGGGCGGCGCGGCCGGTCACGGTTCGGACCGGGTCGAGCGTCGGACGGCGAAACGCTGGTCGCGTTCGGACCGCAGGAACCGACCGCGCGGGCCGTCGTTCAACGGGCATCGCGTGCCGGGCGGACGTCCCAATGACGACCGCGCCGGCCCCGACATCACTTCACCAGCCTCTCACCGTCCAGGAGTCCGTTCGATGCAGATCAAGTCGCTCGCCCTCGCGCTCGCCCTCGTCGCCGCCCCGGTCGCCGTCGAGGCGCAGATGGCCGCCCCCGCCAAGGACATCGTGACGACGGCCGTCGAGGCCGGCTCGTTCAAGACGCTCGCCGCGGCGCTGCAGGCCGCCGGCCTCGTGGAGACCCTGCAGGGCAAGGGGCCGTTCACCGTCTTCGCGCCCACCGACGCCGCCTTCGCCAAGCTGCCGGCCGGCACCGTCGAGGCGCTCCTGAAGGACAAGACCAAGCTCACGCAGATCCTCACCTACCACGTGGTGCCCGGGAAGGTCGAGGCGAGGGACGTGGTGAAGCTGACCTCGGCCAAGACGGTCAATGGCCAGGCGGTCACGATCAAGGTCGTCGACGGCAAGGTGATGATCGACGCCGCGACCGTCACCGGCGCGGACGTGCAGGCGTCGAATGGCGTGATCCATGTGATCGACACGGTGATCCTGCCGAAGCAGTAAGGGACGGCTGACAGGAAGAAGGAAGAAGGAGGAAGGAGGAAGGTTCGTGGAATCGAGGGCGGGCAGTCGGAGGTCGGGGCCCCGTGGGCCCGCCATCCTACTGCCCGCTCTCTCATTCATCCTCCAACCTTCCACCTCCCTCATGCCCCAGTCACATCGTCACGTACCCCTGCATCGCCAACGTGACCCGTGCCAGCGTCGCCGTGGTGGCGACCTCCACGAACGGGAGCAGCTGGTCGCGCGGGATGTTGCGGGTCATCAGGGCCTCGCCGCACACGATGATGCGGACCCCCGACGCGTGGAGGGCCTCGAGGAGCGCGATGTTGGCGTTGTCGGCGCCATGGGCGGCCTTGTACGCCGCGTTGGTCAGCAGCGAGCGCGCCGCCGTGCCGAAGACGATGATCGCGAGGTGCGCGTTCTTGCGCGGGACGCCGTTGTCGTCCAGCTGCAGCAGGAAGTTCGCCGGACGCCGGAACCCGTCGACGATCCCCTCCGGCTTCTCCGAGCCGACGTTCACGTCCCAGACCGCCTTGTAGACCACATCCTTGGGCGCGCGGAAGCTCGGGTCCTTGATGAACGTGCCGCCCGCGAACTGCCGGAGCACGACGGTGGGATCGGTCGCCTGCGCACCGGCGGCCGGGGCGAGCGTGGACGCGGCAGCGATCGCGGCGAGGGCGAGGACGAGCAGTCGACGGGTCATGATCCGGCTCGGGTGATGGGGTGGCATCATTCTACTCCACGGCGGGGCGAGGCGCCCGGCTCGCGGGAGGGGGGCCCCACGCGCCATCTTTGCGCGCGAGCGTCCACTCGACCCCTCATGCGCATGACGATCCGCTTTCCTGACATCCTCCGCCGGCGCGCGCTCGCGCTCGCCCTCCTCGCCGCCGCGGCCCTGCCCGCGGGCGCGCAGGGCCGCCGCTTCACGGTGGCCTCCGCGGCCGAGCTCCTCCCCTGGTCCGAGCAGATCGCCGTGCGCGAGCGCTGGCTGGGGCAGCGTCATGCCCTGCTCCTCCCCATGATGCGGCGCCACGGCATCGCCATGTGGATCGTGGTGAACGAGGAGTTCCACGACGACCCGGTGGTCCAGCAGGTCGCGCCGCCGCGGCCGTACACGGGCAACCGCGACCTCTTCGTCTTCATCGACGGGGGCGAGGCGGGACTCCGGAAGTTCGCCATCACCGGCTACACCGAGGAGAACCTGGCGCGCTTCTTCGACGCGCCGGGCGACGAGCCGCACCCCCCGGCGGCCACGCTGCGCGCGCTCTGGGAGCAGTGGCAGCCGCGGACCATCGCCCTTGGCATCGGCGGCGGGCGCGGCCAGACGCGCACGCTCGGCCGCGACAGCTACCAGCTGATCGCCGAGGCGATGGGGCCCGAGGCGGAGCGGCGGTTCGTGAGCGCGGCGCCCCTCCTCACGGAGCTGCTCGACACACGGCTCCCCGAGGAGCTCCCGCACTACCGCGCCGCGGTGGCGGTCACCGAGGAGATCGTGCGGCGCGCGCTCTCGGCCGAGGTGATCACGCCGGGGCGCACGACGGTCGGCGACGTGCGGCGCGCGCTCTACGACCTCCTCTGGGCGGCCGGCGTGCGCACCTGGTTCCAGCCCGACCTGCGCGTGCAGCGCGCGGGCGGGGCCAATGCCAGCTCGCGCGGGTTCCTCGCGGTCGCCAAGGAGTCGGTGGTGATCGAGCCGGGCGACCTCGTGCACATCGACTTCGGCATCAGCTACATGGGCTTCGACACCGACTGGCAGAAGATGGCCTACGTGCTGAAGCCGGGCGAGACCGCCGCGCCGGCGGGGCTCGTGCAGGCGCTCCGCAACACCAACACGCTGCAGGACGCGCTCATGCTGCGGCACGCGCGGCCAGGGCGCACCGGCGGCGAGGTCTTCACCGCGACGATGAACGAGATGAAGGCGCTCGGCATCGAGGCCATGGTCTACTCGCACCCGCTCGGCAACCAGGGCCACGGCCTCGGCGCCTCGATCGACTTCCGCTCGGCGCTCCGGAGCGACACCACCGCGCAGGTCGCGCGGCTCCGCGACGGCTCGTACCTCTCGATCGAGCTCAACACCGCGACCCCCGTGCCGGAGTGGGGCGGGCAGAAGGTCTTCGTCATGATGGAGGACTGCGCGTACCTCACGCCCGAGGGCTACCGGTTCTTCCGCCCGCGGCAGACCGAGTTCTTCCTGATCCGCTAGTCGGGGGCCGCCGCGTTGAGCCCGTACCGCATGATCGCCGCGTGGCGCCCGCCCTTGCGGCGCTCGAGCTCGTAGACGTCGCCCGGCGGGGAGCCCAGCTGCGCGAGGACCGCATCGAGCAGGTGATGCTCCTCCTCGCTGAAGCGGAGCGTGAGCGCGTCGAGCGTGGCCGGCAGGTGGGACCGGTCGCGCGCCCCCACGATCGCCGCCTGGACGGCCGGCTGCTCGATCACCCAGCGGACCGCGACGGTCCCGATCGACACGCCGCGCGCCTCGGCGAGCCGGCGCAGCGCGCCCAGCAGCGCCTGGAACGGCCCCCACCCGCCGCACTCCTCGATGATGAGCCGGTACTTCACGAGCGAGCGGTTCTCGAGCGGCTCCGCGGGAGGCGGCGCACCGAGCCACCGCTCGTGCAGGAAGCCGCCGGCGAGCGCGCCGTACGCGAGCAGCGCGACGCCGCGCGCGTCGCAGAGCGCCGCCATGGCCTTCAGCGCGCGGCGGTCGAGGAGCGAGCACTGCACCTGGTGCGCGACGATCGGGATCCCCGCCTCGAGCAGCGCCTGCAGGTGCGCGGTGTCGGTGTTGGTGAGCCCCAGCTCGGCGATCTTGCCGGCACGCCGCATCGCGTCGAGGTGGTGGGCCGCCGCCTCGAAGCCGGGGACCGCGAAGTCCCACCAGTGGAACTGCACCAGGTCGAGCTGCTCCACGCCGAGGCGCCGGAGCGAGCGGTCGATGGTGCGCTCGAGGTCCGCCCGCGTGAGCCTCGGCAGCAGGTCGAGGTCCGGGACGCACTTGGTGTGCACGCGGATCGCCGGCGCGCGCGCGCCGTGGTGCGCGCGCCACTCGCGGAGGAAGCGGCCGATGAGCGCCTCGACGCCCGTGTAGATGTCGGCGCAGTCGAACGCGGTGACGCCCGCCTCGGCGAAGGCGAACATGTCGGCGATGGCCCGCGCCTCGTCCACCGCGCCGTGCCCACCCGCCAGTTGCCAGCCACCCTTGATCAGCCGGGGGAGCGGTGGCCGCATCAGGGTGCGAGGGGGACGCGCGTGACGTCGCCGTGCCGGAAGGTCGTCGTGCCGGTGCGCGTGATCCGGAACCGCGCCCCGCAATGCGGGTCGGGGCACGCGATCTCGGCGTCGGTCGTCATCCAGTCCGTCGGGTCGGTGGGGCGCTGCTTGGCCGGCAGGAGCGGCAGGATCGCCGCCAGCGGGTAGAGCGGGAACCCCTGCCCCGGCGGGAAGAGGAGCATCTCGCCCACCACCGCGAACCAGTCGCCCGCGCGATGCGCGCAGACCATGGGCCGGTCGGTGGCGACCACCTCCACGCGCAGGTCGTGGAGCGTGAACGAGTCGTCGCGCGGCGCGGGCGTGGGCATTCGCGAACGATAGCGGCCCCCGCGTATCTTCGTCCACCATGTCCGAACCGCGTCCAACGTCCGGGCCGCTCGCCTTCCATGGAGGCGCGCCCGGCGCGCTCCTCCCATTCGCGGTCTTCCTCGCCGGCGTGGGCGCGCTCGCGGCCGCCGGCGCCCCCGACGAGCGCGGCTTCTGGCCGGTGCTGCTCGCCAGCCTCGTCGCCGCGCTGCTCCTCGCCCGGGACCGCGCGCGCTGCGCGGAGGCGATGCTCGACGGCATGAGCCAGCGGATCGTGATGGTGATGCTCTGCGCCTGGCTCTTCGCCGGCGTGCTGGGCACGCTGCTCAGCGCGAGCGGGTTCGTGGAGGCGCTCGCGTGGGGCGCGCGCGCGCTGGGCCTCACCGGCGGGGCGTACGTCGCGGCGGCATTCGTGGCCTGTGCGCTCATCTCGACCGCGACCGGCACGAGCTTCGGCACGATCCTCGTCGCGGGTCCGCTGCTGTATCCCGCGGGCGGGGCCGCGGGCGCGGTGCCGGCGGCGCTCGCCGGCGCGATCCTCGCCGGCGCGACCTTCGGCGACTCGGTCTCGCCGGTCTCCGACACCACGATCGCGTCGAGCGGCACGCAGGAGGCGGCGATCGGGCCGACGGTGCGCCAGCGGATGCGGTACGCGATCCCGGCGGGGCTCGTCGCGCTGGCGGTGGCGGTGGCGCTCGGCGGCGGGGCCGACGCGGGTACCGCGGCGCATGCCGCGCTCGGCGCCGGCGCGGAGACGGGCGCGCTGGGCGGCGCGGCGGTCGCCGCAACGGGCCGCGCCGCAGCGGCCGGCGCGTCCGCGCTCCCGCTCGTGATGCTCCTCGTCCCCGCGCTGGTGCTCGGCCTGCTGCTCGCGCGCCGCCACCTGCTCGAGGCGCTCCTCTTCGGCATCGCCGCGGCCGCCGCGCTCGCGCTCCTCACGGGCCTCCTCGCGCCGCGCGACCTGGTGCGCGTGGAACCCGGCGCCTTCGGTGCGAGCGGCCTCATCATCGACGGGCTCGGGCGCGCGGTGGGCGTGAGCGTCTTCACGCTGCTGCTCATGGGCCTGGTCGGCACGATCCAGGCAACCGACCTGCTCCCGCGCCTCGTGCGCGCGGCGGAGGGGCGCGCGCGCAGCGCGCGCGGGGCCGAAGGCTGGATCGTCGCGGTGGCCTCCGGGGCGGTGCTCCTCACCACCCACAGCGTGGTGGCCGTCCTCGTCACGGGCCCGTTCGCCCGCGCCACGGGCGAACGCTTCGGGCTCTCGCGCTATCGCCGCGCGAACCTGCTCGACCTCACGGTGTGCACCTGGCCCTTCCTGCTGCCCTGGTTCCTCCCGACCATCCTCGCCGCGGGGACCACGCGCGACGCCGGCGCCTTCGGCATGCCCGTGCTCACACCGTTCGCGATCGGGATGCACAACACCTACGCGTGGGCACTGGTGGCGATGGTGGCGCTGGCGGTCGGGACCGGCTACGGGCGGCGCTCCGTCGTTCCGGACGAGGCCTACGTCATCTGACGTATGGGCGCGGACCGGCGCCGGCGCGAGGTTCGGGTGGTCGATCACCCTGCCAACCCTCGGAGCCGGCATGCGCCCCTACCGCCTCGCCCCACTCGCCCCCCTCGCTTCCCTGTCCCTCCTCACCCTGGTCGCCGCCTCCCCCGCCCCGGCACAGCAGCGCACGACGCCGAGCATCGCAGCCCTCCCCGTGGACGCCCGCGTCCGGGTGACGCTCCGGAGCGCGCCGGCCGGCGCGGAAGCGCGCATCGCCTACCTCCGGGAGGCGCACGCCGGCGCGCTCTCGTTCCGCGCCGAGGGGGAGCCCCGCGACACGTCGGTGCAGTGGGGTGACGTGGTCGCCGTCGAGCTCAGCGACGGCATCGGCATGGCGCCCGCGAGCCGGCAACTCGGGCGCGTGGCGAGCGGCGTCACGCTCGGCGCCGCGCTGGGCTGGATCTCGTGGCACAGCTGCCGCAATCCCGAGGAGGGGGAGACCGAGATCCTCTCGTGCATCGTCGCTCCGGGTCGGCTCGGCACCGCGGTGCGGTCCGGCGCCTGGATGGGACTGGGATTGGGGACGATGTGGGCGCTGACGCGGCTGCGCGGGGAGCGGTGGCAGGAGGTGGACCTCGCCGACCGGGGTGCCCGCGCATCGACGCGCGGCAGCCTGCTGGTGCGGCCGGCCGGCAAGGGAGTCGCCGTGGGCTGGCAGCGCGCATTCTGAGGCGCGGCAGCGCGGGGCGCCAGCGCCACCCGGATCGTTCCGGGCGGCGCGACCTGCGCCCGCGCCACCTAGATTGCCGGCGATGCCGCTCCCGCGCCTCGCCCCGGCCCTGCTCGACGCCGCCGCCGGTTCCCTCGACACGCACGAGTTCCTCCGCACGCTCGCGGTGGTGCTCACGGTGGCCGCGGTCATCAGCGTGCTCTTCCAGCGGCTCCGGCTCCCGGTGGTCTTCGGCTACCTCGCGGCGGGGATGATCGTGGGGCCGTTCACGAGCATCCCGCTCGTGGCCGACCGCGGCATCGTGCAGGCGCTCTCCGAGCTGGGCGTCATCCTGCTCATGTTCTCGATCGGCCTCGAGTTCCGGCTCGCGCGCGTGCGGCAGGTCGCCAGCACGGCGGGGATCGCGGCGCTCCTCGAGACGGGCCTCATGTTCGCGCTCGGCGTCCTGCTCGCCGACCTGCTCGGCTGGAGCCCGTTCGAGCGGCTCATCGCGGGCGCGATGGTCGCGATCTCCTCCACGACGATCATCGGGCGCACCTTCGCCGAGCTGCAGGTGCGCGGGACGGTGAAGGACCTCGTGTTCGGCGTGCTGATCATCGAGGACCTGATCGCGATCCTCCTCCTCGCGACACTGGGCGCGCTGGCGGCGGGCGACGGCCTGGGGCTCGCGACCGTGAGCCTCACGCTCGTCCGGCTCGCGACCTTCCTGGGCGGGCTGGTCCTCGCCGGCCTGGTGCTCGTGCCGCGCTTCATGCGCACGGTGGTCCGCCTGCGCCGCAGCGAGACGACGCTCGTCGCCGCCATCGGCGTCGGCTTCGCCGCGGCGCTGCTCGCGCTCGGCTTCGGCTATTCGGTGGCGCTCGGCGCCTTCGTCGCGGGCTCGCTGGTGGCCGAGTCGGGGGAGGCGCACGCGGTGGAGGTGCTGGTGCACCCGGTGCGCGACGTGTTCGTCGCGATCTTCTTCGTCTCGGTGGGGATGCTGCTCGACCCGGCGGTGATGCGCGCGCACCTCGGGACGATCCTGCTCTTCACGCTGCTGGTCGTGGCCGGCAAGACGATCGCGGCGTCGGTCGGCGCGTTCCTCACGGGCGTGGGGCTGCGGCCCGCGGTGCAGACGGGGCTCTCGCTCGCGCAGATCGGCGAGTTCTCGTTCCTCATCGCCACGCTGGGCGTCGCCGCCGGGGCGCGGCCCGAGATCTTCACCATCGCCGTCGCGGTCTCGGCGATCACCACGCTCATGACGCCGGCGCTGGTGGCCCGCGCCGGCGACATCGCCGCGCGCCTCGACCGCAAGCTGCCGCCGCGGCTGCAGACCTTCGCGGCGCTCTACGGCACCTGGATCGCGCGGCTGCGCGCGGCCCCGCCGCAGCAGGAGCCGCGGCAGCGCCGGCTCGCCCGGCAGCTCGCGCTCGACGCCGCGCTCCTCGGCGTGATCGTGATCGGCGCGTCGGCGGAGCGCGGCCGCTTCAGCGCGCTCATGCAGGAGTGGTTCGCCATGGCGCCCGACGGCGCGGAGCTGGTGGTGTGGGTCGGCGCCGCGCTGCTCGCCACGCCGCTGGTCGCGGCGGTCTTCCTCACCGCGCGGCACCTGGCGGGCGAGCTCGCGCTCCAGGCGCTCCCGATGCCGAACAAGCGGCTCGACACGGCGCGCGCGCCGCGCCGCGCGCTCACGGCGACGCTGCACTTCGGCCTCACCGCGCTCGCGCTGGTGGTGCCGATGCTCCTGCTCCAACCGATCCTCCCGCGCTACTTCACGCTGGTGATGGTCGCCGGCTTCCTCGCGCTCCTGGTGGGCGCGGTCTGGCAGGCGACGCGCGACCTCGAGGGCCACGCGCGTGCCGGCGCCGAGGTGATCGCGACCGCCCTGGTGCAGGAACTCAACCGCGACACGGAGGAGCACGACCTCCACCGCACCATGGAGCGGATGGTCGTCATGCTCCCCGGCCTCGGCGAGCCGGTGCTCATGAGCGTGGGCCGCGGTTCGCGCGCCGACAGCCGCACGCTGGGCGAGATCGACCTGCGCGGGCTGACCGGCGCGACCGTCATGGCGGTGACGCGCGACCCGGACGGCGCGCGCAACTCGTTCGTGCCGAGCGCGACGACGCGCCTCGAAGCCGGCGACCTGCTCGCCGTGGCGGGCGCGTCCGACGCGCTCCAGCAGGTGCGCGAGCTCCTCGCCCCGGGCGCGGCGGGCACCGCGCCGCCCGGTGCGGACCGGGCGGGCGCGGCAGCCCCCGCGTCCGCTACCGCACCAGGTTGATGTACGTGGTGATGATGAGCGCGTTGCTGAAGTCGATGAAGAACGCGCCCACCATCGGCACCACCAGGAACGCGCGCGGCGCGGGGCCGAACCGCTCCGTGATGGCGGTCATGTTCGCCACGGCGTTGGGCGTCGCGCCAAGGCCGAACCCGCAGTGGCCGCTGGCCATGACCGCCGCGTCGAAGTCGCGCCCCATCAGGCGGAACGTGATGAAGTAGCCGAAGAGTCCCGTCATCGTCACCTGCACGAGCAGGATGACGAGCATCGGCAGCGCGAGGTCGAGCAGTTCCCAGAGCTTGAGCGACATGAGCGCCATCGTGAGGAAGAGCGAGAGCGCGATGGTGCCGAGGTCGTCGACGGTGCGCGCCGAGATGCGGAGGGCGCCCGTCGCCTCGGCGAGGTTGCGCACCACGGCCGCGACCAGCATCGCGCCGATGTATCCGGGGAGCGTCACGAACCGCCCCAGCCAGCGGGAGAGGAGCCCGCCGAGGGCCATGCAGACGAGGACCACGGCGAGCATCTGCAGGAGGCCGTAGGCCGTCGGCGCCTCGCCCTGCGGCTCGGTGTCGATCTCGGCGTCGAGCGGCGCGGCGACCGCGGCCTCGACCGCCTGCGTGTCGCCGCGGCCGGTGGCGCGCAGGCCGAAGCGCTGCACGAGCCGCGTCCCCACGGGGCCACCGAGGAGCCCGCCGCTCACGAGGCCGAACGTGGCCGCGGCCATCGCGACCGTCACCGCGCCGGTGAGGGCGTACTGCTCCTCCATCATCTTGCCGAACGCGGCGCCGGTGCCGTGCCCGCCGGTCATCGTGATCGAGCCCGCGATGAGCCCGATGAGCGGGTCGACGCCCATCGCCGTCGCGAGGGACATCCCGACGCCGCTCTGCACCGCCGCGAGCGTGCTCGCCAGCAGGAAGAAGAGCAGCACCTGCGGTCCGCCCTTCTTGAGGAGCGCGAGGCTCGCGCCAAGGCCGATCGTGGTGAAGAAGGCGATCATGAACGGCGTCTGCAGCGTGGTGTCGAACTCGAACGCGAGCACGCCCCCCTGCCGCAGCGCGAGCGCGAGCGCCGCGAAGCAGAACCCGCCGATCACCGGCGCGGGGATGTTGAAGCGGTCGAGGACCGCGATGCGCCGGCGGATGCCGTACCCGGCGAAGAGGATGACGGCGGCCAGCGCCACCGTCTGGATGAGGTCGAGCTTGACGGTCGTGGGCATCGGGGGGAGTGTGAGGTGGGCCTAATGTGCCCCGAAGCGGCGACGACGGCGAGACCCGAAGCCGGACGTGGAACCCCGTCCCCCATTCCCCGCGTTGAGCCCCCATGACCACCATAACCGATCTCGACGCCTGGACCATCCCGCCCTTCTCCACGCTCGACGGCATCGAGGGCCTCTACGCCGACGATGAGCGTGCGGTGGACCTGTGGAGCCACTACCACGCCCTGCGCGTGGTCACCAACAGCCGCATCGTCCGCGCGCGCATCCGTGCCTTCGAGTGGCAGCTGGGCAACGTCCGCCCGCGCAACGATGCCGCGGCCGTCGCCGCGATCGAGGTCCAGCTCGCCGCGGCGCGCGCCGAGCTCGCGGAGCTCGACGCCAAGCGCGACGCACTGGAGCGGGCGCGGGTGGCGGACTGGTACGCGCCGAAGGAATGGAGTTGGGAGTAGGAGGGAGGCGGTAGGAGGGAGGCGGTAGGAGGGAGGTAGAAGGAGGAGGCAACCGGCGGGAGGACGACCCTTGCCGGCATCATCCGGAGCGGCAGATTCCCGCGCATGCCGCTCCCCCGCCGCCATCGCCCGCCCGGCTCGATCCTCGCCGTCGCACTCGCCGCCGCGCTCGCCTCCCTCGCCTGCTTCTCGCGCGGGCCGACCGACGCCGATCTCTCCCCGATGCTCGGCAAGCGCGTCGAGGGGAAGCGCGGCATGGTCTCCGCCTCGCATCCGGATGCCGCGGCCGCCGGCGCGGAGATCCTCCGCCAGGGCGGCAATGCCGCCGACGCCGCCGTCGCGGCGGCCTTCGCCCTCTCGGTCACCGACATCTCCCAGACCGGCCTCGGCGGCGGTGGCGCACTCACCTTCTATGATGTGCGCGCCCGCCGGGCGCATCACCTGAGCTTCTATCCGCGCACCGGCAGCGACCCGCGCTGGGCCGAGGCGGACACCCTGCCCCCCGCCCAGCGCGCGCCGGGACGCGCCGCCGCCGCGCCCGGCATGGTCGCCGGACTCCTCGAAACGCACGTGAAGTTCGGCCGGCTCACGCGCGCCCAGGTCATGGCACCCGCGATCCGCCTCGCGCGCGACGGCTTCCTCGTGAGCCCGCTCCTCTCGCGCACCATCGCCTCCGCGCGCGCGCGCCTCGAGGCGGAGCCCGAGGCCAAGGCGCTGCTCATGCCGGGCGGCGAACCGCTCCGGCCGGGTGAACGGCTCGTGCAGCTCGCGCTCGCCACCACGCTCGAGCGCATCGCGCGCGAGGGCGCCGACGGCTTCTATCGCGGCCCGGTGGCCGAGGCGCTCGCGCGGGACGTGCAGGCGCGCGGCGGACTCATCACTACCGGCGACCTCGCGCGGTACCCAGTCGCGACCATGATGCCCCTCTGTGCGGAATGGCGCGGCTTCACCGTGCTCTCGGCCGCCCCGCCGCTCGGCGGCGCCGCCGTGCTCGAGATGCTGCAGATGGCCGACGTGGCCGGCGTCACGCGCGCCGGCGGCTTCACCGACCGTCCGCAGGCGGTGACCACGCTCGCCGGCGTCCTCCGCGCCGCGCAGGCCGACGCGGGACGCTGGCGCGGCGATCCGGTGGCGATGTCGGTGCCGGCCCGTGGGGCGTCGAGCGCGGCGTACGCGCGCGAGCGCGCCCAGGTCGCGGTGGCCGCGGTCCGTGACACCGTCGAGGCGGGCGACGCGTGGCCGCACGACGCGGCGCCGATGCCCGCGTCGTGCGCGAGCTATCCCTACGCGAGCGCGCTGCGGCCCGCGGCGTCGACCGAACGCGACGGAGGGACCGGGGAGCGCTCCCCGCGCCGCCGCGACGATCCCGCCCCCGCTGACGACGAGGGCACGAGCTTCACCTCGCATCTCTCCGTCGTCGACGCCGACGGGAACGCCGTCTCCGCCACGACGACCGTCGGTGTGCTCTTCGGCTCCGGCGTCTACACCGGCGGGTTCTTCCTGAACTCCTCGGCCGCCAACTTCGACGCGCGGACGCGCGGCACCGAGCGCTACGCCAACTCGACCATGGCGCCCACGCTCGTGCTCGAGGGACGCGACGTGCGGCTCGTGATCGGCGCCGCGGGCTCGCAGTACATCCAGCCGGCCATCGCGCAGGTCACGCTGCGCATCCTCGCGTTCGGCGAGGACGCGGGCCGGGCGATCCATGCGCCGCGCATCCAGACCACGCCCACACGCCGCGAGGTCGAGGTGGAGCCCGGGTTCAGCGGCGAGGTCTATGCGGCGCTCGTGGCCGCGGGCTATCGCCCGTCCAGCCGCATCGCCGACATCACGTTCGGCGGCGTGCACGGGATCCACGTCCGGCGCGACGGGCGCCGGATCGGCATCGCCGACCCCCGGCGGGACGGCGCGGCGCGCGCGCAGTAGCCGGATGCCGCGCGGCCCGGGTGTCGACTCGGTCGTCGACGCCGACGTCGCGGCGCTCTGCGCGCGTGACGCGCTCCTCGCGCGCGTCGTCGCGCGGCACGGACCGCCACCGCGCTGGGCGCGCCCCACCGGCTTCCGCACCCTCGCCCGCATCGTGCTCGAGCAGCAGGTCTCGCTCGCCTCCGCGGCGACGCTCTTCCGGCGGCTCGACCGCGAGCTCCCCGGCGGCCTCCGCCCCGCGCCCATCCTGCGCGCCGGTGCGCGCGGGCTCCGCGCGCGCGGCCTCACGCGGCAGAAGGCCGCGTACCTCGTCGCCCTCGCCGCGCAGGTGCGCGCCGAGCCCGCCTGGCTCGGCCGCATCGCCCGCGCCGACGACGCGGCGGCCACCAGCGCACTCGTCGCCGTGACCGGCATCGGGCCGTGGAGCGCGGCCATCTATCTCCTGATGGCGCTCCGCCGCCCCGACGTCTGGCCCACGGGCGACCTCGCGCTCCACATCGCGATGGCGGACCTGCTCGACCTCGCGCGCCGGCCCGGCGCGGCCGACGCCGCCGCGATTGCCGCCGAGCGCTGGGCCCCCGCGCGGGCGACGGCCGCGCGGATCCTCTGGCACCACTATCTCGCCGTGCGGCGGGCGTGAAGGCCTCGCGCGGGCGCCGCGGCACGGTGCGGCCGCACTGCCCGGGCCCGGCGCGCCCTCCCGGCACGCCGGCCCGTCACGCGGGCGCGACCAGCTCCGCCACCGTCTCGAGGAGCTGCTGCCCGCTGAACGGCTTCGCGAGGACGACGGTCGCGACATCCGTCGCGACGTCGGGTGCGAGGGCGTCGCGCGCGGCGTCGTCGGCGTAGCCGGTCATCACGAGCACCGCGAGCGCGGGGTTCATCTCGCGCGCGCGGCGGGCGAGCTCCACGCCGCTCATGCCGGGCATCACGAGGTCGGTGACGAGGAGCGCCGTCTCACGCCCCTCGCCGGCGAGGTAGGCGAGCGCGTCCTGCGGCGTGGCGGCCTCGTGGCAGGCATAGCCCGCGCCGGTGAGCGTGCGCACGACGCTCCGGCGGATCGACGGCTCGTCCTCGCACACGACCACGCCCGCGCGCCCGCCGCGCGCGACCGGCACGCGCGGCGCCTCCGGTTCCGGCAGCGGTTCGGTGGAGCGCGGCAGCCAGAGCCGGATGGTGGTGCCCAGGCCGATCGCGCTCGCCGCCGACACGGCGCCGCCGATCTCGCGCACGATCGACTGCACCGTCGCGAGCCCGAGCCCCGTCCCCTTGGCGCCCTTGGTGCTGAAGAACGGCTCGAAGAGGCGCTCGAGCACGTCGGCGGGCATGCCGCTGCCGGTGTCCGTCACCTCGAGCGTCGCGTACTCGCCCTCGGCGACGCCGAGGTCGTCGGCGCGGCCGGGCCCGAGACGCTCCGACCCGGTGCGGATCGTGAAGCGGCCGCCCTGCGGCATCGCGTCCCTCGCGTTGGCGGCGAGGTTGAGCAGCACCTGCTCGAACTGGCTCGGGTCGATCCGCACCGCCCAGTCCTCGCCGGTGTGCTCCACCTCGCACCGCGTGTGCTCCTCGACCACGCGGCGGAGGAGGCTCATGGTGTGGTCGACGGCCGCGCGGAGCGCGATGACGCGCGGCGCGACCACCTGCGCGCGCGCGAAGGCCAGGAGCTGCGAGGTGAGGCGGCGCGTGCGGTCGACGGTCGACTCGATCTCGTCCAGCGCCTCCGCCGAGGCGGCCGTCACGGGGAGGTCGGTGCGGAGCAGGAAGGTCTGCCCGAGGATCACCGTCATGAGGTTGTTGATGTCGTGCGCGACGCCCCCCGCGAGCCGCCCGATGGCGCCGAACCGCGACGCGCGCGTGCGCTCGCGGTCCTCGCGCTCCCGCCGCGCGAGGTCGGTGCCGAGGCTGACGGCGCCGACCACGTGCCCGCGCGGGTCGCGGAGCGGCTCGAAGCGGATCTCGACGCGCTGGTCGGGGCCCTGCTCCACCAGGATCGTGCTCGGCTCGCCCGCGATCGCGCGTCGCCAGCCCTGCTCGCGCGCGCGCGCGAACTCCGCGAGTCCTGGATAGTCGGTCAGGAGGTCGGCGCCGAGCCGGAGCGGCGCGCGGGCGAAGCGCGAGAAGAGCCGCTGCGCCTCCTCGCTGTAGCCGACGACGCGGAGGTCGCCGTCCGCCGCGACGATCGAGGCGTCCGTCGCGTCGAGATAGGCCTGGAAGCGGCCCGCGGCCTCGCGCGCGTCGGCCAGCACCGCGGCGAGGATCGTGAGCGCGATGCCCAGCGCGCCCACGTACAGGAGCGCCACCACGTTGCGCGCGAACCCCGGGGGGCGGTTCGCCGCGAGCGGACCCACCCCCTGGGCGCTGAACGCGATCACCACCGCGGCGAGCACGACCGCCGTCCAGGCGGTGACGCCGGCGCCGAACCGGTAGGCCACGAGCAGCAGCGCCGCGAGGATCGGCACGCTGATCGGGATCGTGACCCCGGCGACGGTCGGGTGGTTCACGACCAGCGCGACGAGCACGATCCCGCCGCCGAGCGCGGCGGCCCCGAACGAGAGCGCGGCCCACGACGCCTCGGCGAGCCGCTTGGGGAGGTCGAGGAGCACCGCGACCGCGGGTACGCAGAGGATCGTGGTGACGACCTCCGGTACGTACCAGCGCACGAAGGCCGGCCCGAAGGGCACGAGCCCCTGCACCGCGAGCGCGGCGGCGCCGAGGAGCGCGGCCAGCGGCGCGATGACCAGCAGCACGAGCGCCGTGACGCGCAGCAGCGGGCCGCTCCGCTCGAGCACGGGCCGCTCGCCCGCCGCGCGCACGAGCAGCAGCGCCCCACCCCAGTCCGGGATCGCGCGCACCAGCACGTCGAGGAGCACCTGCACCGGCGCGTGCACGCCGGCGAGCAGGTGCGCGAGCACGTTCGCACCCATCGTGGTGAGCGCGGTCCAGGTGCGGCCCCCGGCCGGTGCGGCGACGATCATCACCAGCCCCACGGCGCCGGCCATCCAGATGCCCGGGTCCTCGCCCGTCACCCGGATCGCGCGGAGCGGGAGCGCGTGGACCAGCGTGTAGAGCGCCGCAGTGAGCGCGAGGTGGCGCGCCAGCGGGGTCACGGGACGGAAGGAGAGGGCACGGGCATGCGCAGGACGGGGGAAGCGCGACGACCCGCCCAATATGGCGGCGCGCGTTCCGTCGCGCGTCCCCGCGCTCAGCAGGCGCCGACGAGCGTCACCTGGTCCGCGCGATCCGGCACCACGCAGATGAACTCGAACGGGCCCTCGAGCACCTCGTAGCTGTGCGGCACGCCGGCCGGGATGAAGAGCGTGTGGTCCCGCGCCACCTCGTGCACCTGGTCGCCGATCCGCAGCCGCGCGCGCCCCCGCAGCACGTACTGCTGGTGCTCCACGAGGTTCGTGTGCAGCGGCATCCCGCCGCCCGGCTGCATCACGAACCGCCGGAGCGCGAAGCTCGTCTCGCCCTGCGCGGGCCCCACGAGCACGTGCATCGCGGTGCCCGTGCCCGCCTTCACCTCCACCGTCGGGACGGTCCCCGCGGGGCGGACCGTGGCCGGCGCGTCCGCGCGGGGCGCGGCCGCCGTGCCACCCACGAGCGCGGCGAGCAGCGCATCGAGCGCGGCGTAGCTCGCGTTCATCCCCTCCTCCATCCCCGACGCCATCATCCCTGCCAGGTCATCGGCCGACATCGCCGTCGAGAGCACGGTGATCCGCGTGCGCCCGCCGGGGAGGTCCTCCATGGTGAGGTCGTCGAGCATCACGTGCCCCGGCATGCCGTCCCACTCGAAGGTCTGCGCGATCCGGCGCCCCTCCTCCACCTCGGCGAAGCGCCCCTCGAAGCCGTGCGCGCCATGCTCCGTGTGCTCCACGAAGCGCCAGTGGCCGCCCTTCCTCAGGTCGAAGCGCTCGACGACCAGCTTGTTGCCGCGCCCCCACCACTGCGCGAGGAGCGCCGGTTCGCTGTAGGCGCGCCAGACCGCGGCCCGCGGCGCATCGAACTCGCGCTCGATGCGCGCGGTGCGGTCGGTGAGCGGCGTGATGGTCGCGCGACGGGACGTGGACATCTCAACGGTCTCCCTGGGTGCGCTCGAGGAACTCCCCGAGCTGGTCGAGGCGCGCAGCCACCTGGCGCCGATGCGAGGTGATCCAGTCCAGCTCGGCGTCGAGGCGCCGGGGGCCGAGCCGGCAGCGCCGGACCCGGCCGACCTTGGCCGTCTCGAGGAGCGCCGCCTGCTCGAGCAGCTGGACGTGCTTCGCGATGCCCGGCAGCGACATCCCGAATCGCCCGGCGAGCTCCGAGATCGAGGCGTCGCCGCGCCGCAGCTGCTCGAGGATCCCGCGCCGCGTGGGATCGCCGAGCGCGGCGAAGACCTCGTCCAGGCCAACCGCACGCTGAACCATGTGGTTTAGTATTGACTGGCGCGACCTGGCTGTCAAGCCGGGCGTTACGCCAAGCAGACCGGACCGTTGCGCCGTCCCCACCGGAAACGGGCCGGCGCAGCGCACTCTGGCGGCATGCTGACCGCCCTCCGCCTGCCCCTGCTCGCCGCCGCCGGCCTGGCACTCGCCGGCGCGCCCGAGCACGCCGTCCACCACCTCGCTGCGCCCGAGCGCGCCGTCCATCACGTCGGCGCGCCCGACCGCCTCACCGTCCTCGACGGCAGCGCGCACTGGACCGCCGACCGCGTCGTGCGGCTCGACGGCCCGGTGCTCGTCGCGCGCGACGGCACCCTGCGCATCGACCCGGGTACGCGCGTCGAGGCTCGGCTGGGCGCCTTCATCATCGTCTCGCGCGAGGGCCGGCTCGACGCCGCGGGCACCCTCACGCAGCCGATCGTCCTCACCTGCACCGTCGCCGCGAAGTTCCCGGGCTGCTGGGGCGGCGTGATCGTGCAGGGGCACGCGCGGCTCAACGCCGGCAGCGCGACGAGCCTGGCCGGCGAGCGCGGCGGCGCCGGCGGCTGCCGCGAGCTCATCGACCCGGTGGTGGACGCGACGCCGTTCGGCGGGTGCGAGGACGCCGACTCGAGCGGCGTGCTGCGCTTCGCGCGCATCGAGTACGCCGAGCGCGGGCTGCAGCTGCAGGGCGTGGGACGGGGCACGCGCGTCGACCACGTGCAGGTGAACCGCGCGCGCTTCGAGGGCGTCCTCGTCACCGGCGGGGCGGCGCAGCTGCGCGAGCTGTTCCTCACCGCGAACGGCACCGGCCTCCGCTGGACGCAGGGCTGGCGCGGCGCGGCGCAGGCGATCGCCATCCAGCAGGATGTCGCGAGCTTCCGCGCCGCCCTCGTGGGGCAGAACACGCCGACCGGCGACCCCGACGCGGAGCCGCGCTCCGCGCCGACGATCTTCAACGCGACGATCCTCGCGCAGTCGCTGCCGCAGAATCCCTCGCACGCGACCGCACGGGCGCTGGTCCTCGAGCGCGGCACGGCCGGCGCGCTCCGCAACGTCTTCCTCTACGCGCCGTGGATCGCCCTCGACCTCGCCGACGACGCGACCTGCCTCCAGCTCGCCACCGGCGCGCTCACGCTCGGCCACCTGGTGACGGCGGGTGCGACCGCGCTGGGCGAGGGCACGCTCCCGCCCGCGTGCGCCGAGACGGAGGCGACCGTGCTGGGCGACGCGCTGCGCGCCAATCAGGTGCTGCCGGGCGTGGGCGGGCTGCTGCGCAGCCTGAACGACCTCCTCCTCCCCGACCTGCGTCCCGTCCCGGGCTCGGCGCTCGCGACGGCCGCCGCGGCGACGCCGCCCGGCGGGTTCCTGCAGGGCGCGCCCTTCGTCGGCGCGGTGCCGCCCTTGCCGCTCCCCGCACAGATCCCGTGGTTCTCCGGGTGGACCGATCCCGCGCCGACGCCGGCGCCGATCCCCAACGGCGTGGTGACGGGAGTCGTGCGCTCGCCCTTCCGCGGACTCCTCGCGGGGATCACGGTGCGCGACGCCGAGTCGGGCGCGACGGCGGTGTCCAACGCGAGCGGCGCCTTCTCCCTCCCGCTGCCGGCCGGCACGGTGCTGCTCGAGGCCGTCACCGTGCCCGCCGAGTGCACGCTGCCGGTGCCGCAACCGGGCGTCGTCACGCCGATGACGACCACGACCCTCGACCTCGTGGTCGACTGCTGGCCGCTCCCCGGCGCGCTGCGCGTCGCCGTGAGCGAGGCGTTCACCTGCCTCGTGGCGGCGCAGGGGCCGCACTGCTTCGGCGACGACACGCGCGGGCAGCTCGGCAACGGCGCGCTCGGCGCGTCGCCGTTGCCGGTCCCGCTGCCGGTCGCCTTCGCGAGCATCACCGCCGGCCGTGAGCACGCGTGCGGGCTCACCGCCGGCGGCGCGGCCTGGTGCTGGGGCGCGAACGAGCACGGCCAGCTCGGCGTGGCCGGCGGGGACCGCGACGTTCCGACGGCGATCGGCGGGGCTCCGTCATTCGTGGTGCTGAGCGCCGGTGCGCGGCACACCTGCGGCCTCACGGCGCTCGGCACCGCGTGGTGCTGGGGCGACGGCGCACGCGGGCAGCTCGGTGACGGCGCTGCCGTCTCGAGCAGCACTCCGGTGCCGGTGGCAGGCGGCGTGCCGTTCGCGACGCTGGATGCAGGCGAGGCGCACACCTGCGCACTCGACCGGCAGGGGGCCGCCTGGTGCTGGGGGGCCGGGGACGGCGGCGCGCTCGGGGACGGCGGGAGCGCCGACCGGTCCGCGCCGGTGCCCGTCGCGACCGCGGAGCGGTTCGGCAGCGTGAGCGCGGGGGGCGCGCACACCTGCGCCGTGAACGGCGCCGGGCAGCTTCGTTGCTGGGGCGCCAACGGCGAAGGCCAGCTGGGCGACGGCACCCGTGTCGACCGTCCGATCCCGGTGGCGTCGGCGGTGGGCTACGCGGTCCGCGCGGTGTCGGCCGGCGGGGCGCACACCTGCGCGGTGAAGACCAACGGGCTCGGCATCTGCTGGGGTGCGAACGGGTTCGGGCAGCTGGGGAACGACGCGACGGCGGGCTCGGCCTCGGTCGTGACCGCGCTCAACGCCACCTCGCTCAGCTCGCTCTCGGCGGGGGCCGCGACCTCCTGCGCCGTGACCTTCGGCGCGGTCACGGGCGGGTCCGGGAACGAAGTCATCATCTCCACCCGCGCCTTGCTCTGCTGGGGCGACAACCGGGCGGGCCAGTTCGGGAGTGGCACGGCAACCAGTTCGCTCACCCCCACACCGGGGGCCGCGGGCCTGACCTTCCCCTAGGCGAGCAACTCTCGGCGCGGGCCGGACGTAGTAGATTGGGTCGGGCAACCCCGGTGCTCGGCCCA
>CAZPJF010000007.1:0-23992 GCA_964586095.1 uncultured Gemmatimonas sp.
CGCTCAAGGCGGCGCTGGCCGGCGCCCCCGACCTGCCGTCCTCCACCGCCCCGGGCACCTGACGCGAGGCCCCCGATGACCGGCTCCTTCCATCCGAGCGCACACCTCGACACCTGGCCGCGGCGGCAGCTCCCGCCCGTGGCCGAGTGGCCGGTGCTGCGGCTCAGCGCACCGTACGACTACCCCCCGCGGCTCAACGCCGCGGTCCGCCTCCTCGACGACGCGGTGCGCGAAGGGCACGGGGACCGCATCGCGCTCGTCACGCCCGACGGCCACGGCGGCTGGGCGCACACCACGTACCGCGACCTCCAGACGCAGGTCGACGCGCTCGCGAGCGTGCTCGTGCGCGACCTCGGACTCGTGCCGGGCAACCGCGTGCTCCTGCGCGGGTTCAACGGCCGCTGGATGGCCGCCGCGTGGCTCGCGACGATCAAGGCCGGCATGGTCGCCGTCACGACCATGCCGCTGCTCCGCACCACGGAGCTCGGCGTGCTCATCGAGCGCGCGCAGTGCGGCGCCGCGCTCTGCGACGCGCGGCTGGTGGACGAGCTGCGGCAGGCGCTGCGCGCGCCGCTGGCGCCGGCGATGCTCCGCTGCTGGGGCACGGACGACGCCGAGGGACTCGAGGCGTTGATGGCACGCCATCGCGGGCCGTTCCCCGCCTGCGACACCGCGAGCGACGACGTCTGCCTGATCGCCTTCACCTCCGGCACGACGGGCGTGCCCAAGGGCTGCATGCACTTCCACCGCGACGTCATGGCGATGTGCGACGGCTTCTCGGCGCGGGTGCTCGGCCTGCGCGCCGACGACCGCTGCATCGGCACGCCGCCCCTCGCGTTCACCTTCGGGCTCGGCGGGCTCCTCGCGTTCCCGCTGGCGGCGCGGGCGAGCACCGTGCTCCTCGAGAAGGCCGCCCCCGACTCGCTGCTCGATGCGATCGCCGCGACCCGCGCGACCGTCACGTGGACCGCGCCGACGCACTACCGCTCGATGGCGCTCCTGATGCGGAAGGACCCCGGCCGTTTCGACACGAGCCCGCTCCGCGCGAGCGTCTCGGCGGGCGAGGCACTCCCCGACGCCACGCGCACGCTCTGGCGCGAGGCGACCGGCATCGAGATGCTGGACGGCATCGGCGCGACCGAGATGATCCACATCTTCATCGCCGCGGCCGGCGCCGACGTGCGGCCCGGGGCGATCGGCCGCGCGGTGCCGGGCTACGAGGTCGCCATCCTCGACGACGCACTCCGGCCCGTGCCCACGGGCGAGGTGGGGCGCCTCGCGGTGCGCGGGCCGACGGGATGCCGCTACCTGGACGACCCGCGCCAGCGCGACTACGTGCGAGCGGGCTGGAACCTCACCGGCGACGCCGCGGTGATGGACGCCGACGGCTACGTCCACTTCAAGGCCCGCACCGACGACCTCATCCTCTCGGCCGGCTACAACATCGGCGCGCCGGAGGTGGAGGCGGCGGTGCTGCAGCACCCCGACGTGGCGGAGTGTGCGGTGGTGGGGGTGCCGGACCCCGACCGCGGGCAGGCGGTGAAGGCGTTCGTGGTCCTCAAGCCCGGCGTGGCCGGCGACGCCGCGCTGGTGCACGGCATCCAGGACTTCGTGAAGGCGACGATCGCGCCCTACAAGTACCCGCGCGTGGTGGAGTTCGTCGCCGCGCTCCCCAAGACCGACACCGGCAAGCTGCAGCGCTTCCGGCTCAAGGAGGCCCGATGACGCACCGCATCCTGCAGCCCGAGGGGTGGCCGCGCCCCAGGGGCTACGCGAACGGCGTGAGCGCGAGCGGACGCACCATCCACGTCGCCGGCCAGATCGGCTGGGATGCGCAGCAGCGGCTCGTACCGGGCGGGCTCGTCGCGCAGGCGGAGCAGGCGCTCTGCAACATCGTCGCGGTGCTCGCCGCCGACGGCGCGCGGCCCGAGCACCTCGTGCGGCTCACCTGGTACGTGACGGACCGCGCGGAGTACCTCGCGGCGGGCGCGGCGCTCGGGGCGGCCTACCGTGCGGTGATCGGGCGGCACTTCCCCGCCATGTCGGCGGTGGAGGTGAAGGGGCTCATGGAGCCGGGCGCGGTCGTGGAGATCGAGGCGACCGCGGTGGTGCCCTAGCCGTTCGGCGCCGACGGGAGGACGATGCGCAGCTGCGCGCCGCCCTCCGGCCGGTTGCGCAGCTCGAGCACGCCGCCGTGCGCGTCGACGACGCCGCGGATGACGAAGATCCCGAGGCCCGCCGCCCCGGACTCGGCATGCGACGTGACGAACGGTTCACCGAGGTGCGGCAGCAGGGACGCCGGATAGCCGCGGCCGTTGTCGTGCACCTCGATCGCCACGTCGCCGTTGGGCGCGCGGCTCGTGCGCACGACGATCTCGCTCGCGCCGGGCGCCACGCCATCGACGCCCCGCACCGCGTTCGCGAGCGCCTGCTCGAGCGCGTGCACCAGCCGCACGCGGTCCGCGAGCACCGCGGGCGTGGCCGGCAGCTCGGCGCGCACGCGGGCCACGCGGGCCAGCGCCTCGCGCGTCCGCTCGAGCGCCTCGTGCACCACGCTCGCCGGGTCGAGCGGCTCGAAGCGCGCCGGGGTCGACGATGCGTAGATCCGCATGGCCGCGACGACCCGCGCGATCCGCTCGGCGGCCGCCACCGATTGCTCGAGCGCCTCGCGCGCCTCCGGCGCCTCCTCCTTCAGCGGCGCCTCGCGCAGCGCCTCGAGGTGCAGGGTGAGCACCTGGAGCGGGTTGTTGATCTCATGGCCGAGGGCGTTGGCCATCCGCCCGAGCGCCGCGAAGCGCGTCTGCGCCGCCAGCGCCTCGCGCGCCTCGTCGCGTTCCTCGGTCGCCACCTGCACCTCCGCCCCGAGCGCCTGGTTGAGCGCCTGGAGCCGGTGCGCGTCGCCGATGAAGCGCTGCACCAGCTGCGCGACCACCGGGATCACGATGCCGAGGAACCCCACCTCGGCGAGGAAGATGAAGTCGAGCAGCCCGGTGGAGACGAGCACCTCCTCGACGCCGCACCCCACGAAGACGACGAACCCGATCGCGACCTGCCGCGCTCCCGGGACCCCGCGCCGCGCGAGCCGGACCTGCTGCACGAAGCTCACGCCGAGGACGCCGATCGAGAGCACGGCCGAGACGCTGCCGAGCGCGGTGAGCTGCGGCTGCCCGAAGTCGACGCCGAGCCACGGGACGACCACGCGGTCGATCCGCGAGGGGTCGATCGCGTTCCCGGTGACCGCGAGGCCCGCGGCGAACGCGACGTGCGCGAACGCGGTCCACCGCCAGATCCGCGGCACCGACTCCCAGGACCCCCGCTCGTCCGAGAAGCTGAACCAGAGCCAGATCCCCACGTGCGCCGCCGCGACGGTCAGATTCGCGCTCGTCACCCACGAGTACGCCTGCAGCTCGCGCGGGTAGAGCACGCCGAGCAGGTCGAAGAGCGAGTAGAGGCCCGCGGTGCCGGCGAGGCCGGCGACGATGCGCACGCGGCTCCAGCCCGGCGCCCGGGCGATCGCGAGGGCCACCACGACGGCGGCCGCCTGCAGCGCGAGCGAGACGGTGGAGAGGGTGAGGACGAGGAACACGACGCCGGGAGAGGGGGAGGCGGACCGGCCGGGCCGGACATCCGCGGGATGAAGTATCGGTCCGGGACCGCCGGAACTTGAGCCCTCCCCCCCGCGCCCCGGCCGGCGCATCTTCGGGGATGACCTACGCCGCCATCACCGGCTGGGGCGCGTGCATGCCCCCGGCCGTCCTCACCAACGACGACCTCTCCACCTTCCTCGAGACCTCGGACGAGTGGATCACCTCGCGCACCGGCATGAAGGAGCGCCGGGTGTCGCACGTCACCGCGGTCGAGCTCTCGACCGTGGCCGCGCGGCGGGCGCTGGCCTGCGCCGGCCTCGAGGCCCGCGACCTCGACCTCGTCATCTATGGCGGCGTGAGCAACGAGGAGCTCTGCCCCAACTCCGCGTCGGGCGTGCAGCTCGCCCTCGGCGCCACCAAGGCCGCCGCGATCGACCTCAACACCGCCTGCACGAGCTTCTGCTACGGCCTCGCCACGGCCACGGCGATGATCCGAACCGGCATGATCCGCAACGCGGTCGTGATCGGCGTGGAGCTCATCAGCCGCTACATGGACTGGAGCAACCGGAACGTCGCCGTGCTCTTCGGCGACGGCGCCGCGGCGGTGGTGCTGCAGGCGAGCGCGCAGGAGGAGGGGATGCTCGGCGCGGTCATGGGGTGCGATGCCGAGGCGCGGCAGACGCTCCGCGTGCGCGGCTTCGGCTGCGGCTACTCCGGCTACGGCATCACCTTCGGCGACACGCTCTGGGACTTCGACGGCCAGGCGATCTTCAAGCGCGCGGTCGGCGCGATGAGCGCCGCCTCGGTGAAGGTGCTCGCCGACCACGGCGTGGCCGCCGGGGACGTGAGCCTCGTCATCCCGCACCAGGCCAACCTGCGCATCATCGAGGCGGTCGCGAAGTACGCCGGCATCCCGATGGAGAAGGTCATGGTCACGGTGCAGAAGTACGGGAACATGAGCGCCGCGACCGTGCCGGTCGCGCTCGTCGAGGCGCTCGAGGCCGGGCGCGTGACGCCGGGGAGCTGGATCCTCATGCCGGCCTTCGGCGGCGGGCTCACCTACTGTTCCCTCCTGGTGAAGTGGGGGCAGCGCGTCACACCGCTCGGGACGAGCGACGCCGCGCTGCCGCCCTGCGAACGCACGGCGCTCGAGATGGTGAATGCGATCCGCGCGAACCAGGATCCGCACGGCCGGTCGCTCGCGGGACTCATGGCGCCGGTCTTCACGGAGCAGCGCCTCGCGGCGGGTGCCGCGGCCGGCGGCGCGTAGCGCGGCGCGGCCGACGCCCGGCTGCGGACGGGGCGATGTCGGGACACGAGGGCGCCCCGCGCATCCGAAGTCGTAGCGCGTCCGACCCAGGCCGCCTGCCGCAGGGCGCCTGACCCAGGGCACCTGCCCGATCGCCCCATTCCCCGGAGGTCCGCGTGTCCGCCACCCGCCGCCAGTTCCTCGATACCCTCGCCACGGGCGCCGTCGCGCTCGGCGCCGTCTCCACCCTCCCCGCCGCGCTGGGCGCGATGCCGTCCGAGTTCCGCGGCGCGGCGGACATCCGGCAGCACGGGTGGGACACCGCCTGGCCCAGCCGCCTGGACCGCCGCCTCAAGGCGGTGTTCGACGTCCCCGAGGTCGAGAGCGGCTACGGCGTCTGGCGCGCGACGGTCTGGCAGGCGCAGTACGAGCAGGTCCTCGGCATCCCGCGCTCCCAGATGTCGGCGGCGCTGGTGCTGCGCCACAACGCGATCGTGCTCGCCATGACGCAGGCCTTCTGGGACCGCTACGGCGTCGCCGAGGTCGCCAAGGCCACGCACCCGCTGACCACGGAGCCCACCAAGCGGAACCCGGCGCTCCTCGGCAAGGCCGACGGGGTGGACGAGCCGTACGCGTCGTTCGCGCTCGACCGCTTCCTCGCCGCCGGCGGGATCGCGCTCGCCTGCAACCTCGCGCTGCAGGACATGGCGGCGCTCGTCGCGAAGGTGGACGGCGTGGGCGAGGCCGAGGCGATGAAGCGCGCGCGCGACGGCATGGTGCCGGGGGTGATCCTGCAGCCGTCCGGGGTGTTCGCGGTGTTCCGGGCGCAGGAGGCCGGCGCGATGTACCTCCGCGCGAGCTGAGCGGGACCGGCACCTGACGGCGGCGCGCCCGGCGGACCGCCGGGCGCGCCGCCGTCGTCGTGCTCACTGCGGGACGCGCTGGATGCGGCCCATGAAGAGGATCGTGCCGGAGAACCGTTCCCGGAGGACGAGCAGGAAGGGCCGGTCGGCGCGCACCGTCGGCGGCCCGCTCGTCGCGACGATGCCGACCGTCGTGACCGCGGCCGCCTCGGTACCCTCCTCGTCGATCGACAGGAAGGTGTCGTGCTTGACGAAGTCGATGAACGGCCCCGGCTGCTCGTCGGCGAAGAGGTAGCGGAAGTCGGCCGCGCCCTCCTCGAAGGCGTTGGCCATCCCCAGCGCGGCGAGGTCGCCGTTGAGGATGCGCGAGTACTCGAGCTTGAAGCGCGGCAGCGCCACCATGAGCCTCACGGGCCGCAGGTCGGCGGTGAGCGCATCCCACGCCGCGGGCGTGAGCGCCTGCACGATCGAGTCGAGGTCGGCGGTGCCGGTCGGGACGAGGAGGTCCATCGCGAAGGCGTCGTTGCCGTAGGCGAGCTCCACCAGCGTGAACTGCTGACGGAAGCTCACGCGAGCCGGGAGCTCCCGCTGCATCATCGGCACCGACTGCACGCCGCCGAACGCCGCGTGGAACGGCTCCATCCGCGTCTCCGACCGCTCGAACGGTGCGCGCCACTTCCCCTTGAAGTAGATCGCGTTCATGAGGAGCATCACCAGGTCGTCCGGCAGCGCATCCAGCACCTTCGGGATGCGCCCGTTGGTGGCCTCGTCCGCCCAGCGGTTGATCGTCACGAGCGACGACGCGGCGCCGAAGTCGAGCGCGCGCACCGGTGCGTCGAAGTGGGCGTCGAGCGCCGCGGCGAACGTCGGATGCGGCACCAGTCCCTGCCGCACCCACACGCTGTTCGCGATGCGCAGGTCGGTCGTGCGGTCGAGTCCGCGCAGGAGCGTCACGAGCCCTGCGTAGCCGGCGTTGATGTCCTCGATCGCCATGCCCTCGAAGCCCAGCACGCGCCGCATCGAGTCGAGCGTCGCGTTCGCCGCGCCGTTCATGGTCATGCCGAGTGCCATGGACACGCTGAGCGGCGAGACGAAGCTGTTGGAGTCGGCGTGGACCGCGGCGCGCCGGAAGAGGTCGAACGCGAACGCGTTCGAGCGGGCGCTCACCTCGCCCTCGGCCACCGTGAGCGCCCGCGGCAGTCCGGTGAGCGCCGCGGGCGGGCCCGTCGGCGACTCGGCGCAGGCGGTCGCGAGCAGGAGCAGCGCGAACGGCACGCGCACGCGGCGGAGGCGTCGTACACGGGAGGCGGTGGCAGGCATGGGCCGGCGGCTCCTTGAGTGGGTGGTCCGCGCGCTGCGCGGAGGTTTCCTCCCGCATGACCCCGCGGTTCGTCCCTCCGTCACCGCGTCGGCGCCGGGGACGGACGGGACGTCCCACCGCCCGTCACTCCTCGACGCGGATCCGGACCTCGGTGCTCGCGCCGCCGGCCGCGACGGCGCGGATCACGTGCGTGCCCGGCCGGAGCGTCCATCGGGCGTTGGCGAAGGGCGCACCATCCACGTACCAGTGCACCGGTCCCGCCACGCCCGCCGCGCGGAGCGCGAGCGTGGCGTACTCCCCCGGCACGCCGGGGGGCATGCGATACACGTCCCCGTCCTCGGGCGAGGTGATCCGGAATCCCGTGCGTGGCGCACCCGCCGCCCGAGCGGGTGCCGCGGCGGCGGGAGCGCGCCGCGGTCCGTCCGGCGCGACGTCGGCATCTGGGGCGGCATCGGGGGCGGCATCGCCCGCCGCGGTCGCCAGCGCCGATCCCGCCGTCGTCTGGTCGGCCCATGCGGCGTAGACCTCGGGCAACCGCACGCGCCCGCCACGCACCCAGTCGTCGGGCTCCGTGGGCGCGGTGCCCGCGAGGAACCACTCGGTCATCCCGGGGCACGCGCGCGTCGCGAGCAGCCCCGACACGCGGCAGACGGACGCGGGCACGAGGCCCGCGCCCGCGGGGGTCGTCAGGGTGCCCGGCGCGAAGCGCGCGGCGGTGAGCATCACCGCGCGATGCAGCAGCGGCCCGGCGCCCGTCACGCCGCTCACGCCCTCCATCGGACGACCGCGCACGTCGCCCGCCCACACGCCCACCGTGAACGCCCCCGCCACGCCGATCGCCCAGTTGTCGGTGAAGTGACGGCTCGTCCCGGTCTTCACCGCCACCGCGAACGGGAAGTCGAAGGGCGTCGCCACGCCGAAGCCCGGGATGCGGGCCGCCGGGTCGGCGAGGATGTCGAGCGTGAGCGCCGCGGCGGCCGCCGACACGACGCGGCGGCCGTCGCCCGCTGCCGCCGGGGCGTCGGGACGCCAGCGGACGCCGCGGTACACGCCGCCGTTGGCGAGCGCGCGATAGCCGTTCGCCGCCTCGAGCAGCGTGACGTCGCCGTTCCCGAGCGCGAGACCGAGGCCGTAGTGCTCGGCCGTGCGGCGCAGCGACGAGAACCCCGCGAGGTGCAGGGTGTGGAGCAGCCCCCCGATGCCGACCCGCTGCGCGAGGAGCACCGCCGGCACGTTGTACGAGCTCGCGAGCGCCTCGCGGGCGCGCACCGGGCCCCGGAAGCGCCGGTCGTAGTTGCGCGGCGCGTACCCGCCGCTCACGGTGTTGAACGTCGTCGGGATGTCGGGGAGCACGCTCGCGGCGGTCACGCCGCGGTCGAACGCGAGCGCGTAGAGGAAGGGCTTGAGCGCCGAACCCGGCTGGCGCGCCGAGACCACCATGTCGGCCTGGCCCGACCGCGGTTCCCAGAAGTCGGGGGAGCCCACCCACGCGAGGATGTCGCCGGACCGGTTGTCGAGCACCACGATCCCCGCCTGCCGCACCCCGCGCTCCGCGAGCAGCGACACCGCCTGGCGCGCCTCGCCCTCGAGCTCCGCCTGGAGTCCGGCGTCGAGGGTGGTGCGCAGCGTGAGGTCGGTCGGGGTGCCCTGCACCTCGGCGAGCACGCGCGTCGTGAAGTGGGGGGCGAGGAACGGCTCGCGCGCGCGGCGGGTGAGGGCCGGCTCCTCCCGCGCGCGCGCGGCCGTCACCTCGGTGATGGCGCCGGTGCGGAGCATGCGCGCGAGCGCGAGCCGCCGGCGCGCGACGGCGCGCCGCGGCGATGCGACCGGATTGTCGCGCGAGGGCGCATGCGCGAGGCCGGCCAGCATCGCCGCCTCGCCCACGCTCAGCTCGTCGGGCGCGGCCCCCATGTAGTGCGCCGCGGCCGCCGCGACGCCGGCCACGTTCTGCCCGAGGTGCACGCGGTTGAGGTACTGCTCCAGGATCGCCTGCTTGGAGAGATGCCAGTCGAGCCGCAGCGCCCACGCCGCCTCGGCCAGCTTCCCCGGCATCCCGCGCGCGCGCGGCCGCAGCAGTCGCGCGAGCTGCATGGGGATCGTCGACGCGCCCGAGACGATCCGGTCCGCCCGCCAGTTGTCGCGCGCCGCACGCAGCACCGCCCGCACGTCGACGCCGGGATGCTCCCAGAACCGGCGGTCCTCCACCGCGACGAAGGCGAGGATGAGGTCGGGGTCGATGCGCGCGAGCGGCGTCCATCGCCCGCGCGTGCCATCCTCGGCGCGCGTCGAGCGGAGCAGCACGCCGTGGCGGTCGAGGATGCGCACGCCTGGTTCGGCCGGCGGCGCGAGCAGCGCGGGCGGCAGCGGTGCGAGGACCCAGGACCCGAGTGCGACGGCACCGACCACGCCGCACGCGAACACGGCCAGGCCCGCGCGCCGCGCCACCCGGAGCGCGCCGCGCCAGCGCACGCGGCGTGGCGGCCCCAGGTCGCCCGACCGCGTGGACGCCGGTGCCGCCTCGCGACTCACGGGGCCTTGGGGGTCACGGTGAACGTGCCGCCGTCACTGCGGCCGTTGACCCCGGGGTCATACATCTCCTCGGCGCGCGCCGCCGGACGGATGAACGTGCCCGGCGTCGTCGCGCGCGCGACGTAGCTCAGGTCCCACGTCCCCTTCCAGAGCCACGACGCCGACCAGACGACGCGGTCGTCGCGGATCTCCTTGAACTCCCAGGGCGACCACCAGCCGCCCTCCCAGCGCCCCCACCCCATCGCGCCCCCTTCCTCATCGCCCTCGCCGGCCTCCTCGCCGGGCGCCCGCGCACGCGCCGGACCGCCGCCCCCGACCGTCGTCGACGTCCGCAGGCTCACGTCGACCGCCTCGAGCCCCGCGGGCAGGGCGTCATCCACCACCACGAAGCGGCGCTCCACCGGGACCGTGATGCGGAGCCGCACGCGCACGAGCTCCCCTTCGGCGACCGTGGTGACCGGGCGGGCGTCGTCGTAGCGCTCGTACCACCGCTCCACGCGGATCCCCGACTCCGACGGGCGCACCGGCGGCCGCGACGGCACCTCGGTCACCGTCACATGGAAGAAGCTCGGCACCGACGCCGCGCCGTCGGCGCGGAGCGCGAGGCGGACCTCGCGCTGCTCCCCGCGGACGGGCCCCAGCAGCGGCGCGAGCGCGAGCGTCGTGTCGCTGCGCACGGCCACTGTGCGGAGCACCGGCCGCGTCCCGGACGTCACCGTCACGGGCCGCGGCGGCTCGCCGCGCACGCGCGCGTCGTACTGCGCGAGCGCGCGCACCGCCTGCGCCATGTCCTGCGTGTTCCAGTCGTACGGCCCGCGCCGCGTGGTCGCGAGCCGCTCGACCATCGGACCGATCAGCGCATGCTGGGGGTCGGTGGCGAGCGTCGCGGTGAGCAGCTGCGCGAGGTCGCGCGTGGTCGAATGGAAGTACCAGCGCACCGAGTCCCCGGGGAGCGCCGCCGTGCGGCCGTCCACGCGCACCTGCGCCCACACCGGCTCGAGCAGCCGACGGGCGTCGGCGGTGGCGCCGCGGCGCGCGAGGACCTCCGCGAGCCGCGCGCGGTCATGCCGCGCCATGAGCGCGGCGCTGCGCAGCAGCTCGTTCTCCGCCGGCCGGTCCGCCATGCCCAGCCGGCTCAGGATGTCGGCCGCCGCCACCTGGTCGGCGAGCCGGGTCGACCGCCGGTCGTACCACCACGCGAGCGGGCCCGGGTCCCGCGCCTCATCGCGCAGCGCACCGCGCAGGTACTCGGCGAGCCGCACCAACCCCGCCGAGTCGACGGGCACGCCGAGCTCGCGCGCATCGACGAGGATCCCCGCCGCATACGCGGAGAGCCACGGGGTGGTCCAATCACCGGCACTCCAGAAGCCGATGCCGCCGTCATCGCGCTGGCGGCCGAGGAGGATCCCGACGCCGCGCGCGAGCTCGCGCCGGGCGGTCGCCTGCTCGGCGGCGGTCAGCGCCCCCTCCGCGCGCAGCAACGCGAGCAGCGGCAGCATCCGGCTCGACGTCTGCTCGGTGCATTCGTACTCGTAGACGCGCAGCGACTGGCGGATGCCGCGGACGAGCGTCATGGGGGTGTTCCCCATGGCGATCGTGATCCGGGAGCGCGCCGGATCGATGTCGGTGGGGAGCTCGAACCGCACGCTCGCGGTGTCGCGGAGCGTCCCCGACACGGTGTGGCTGCGCGGGAAGCCGTCAGGCTTCACCGGGATGGCGACGCGTACCGCGTCGCCCTCACGGGCCGAGCGCACGTCGAACCGGAACGCGGCGCTGTCGCCGGGGATCGCGGCGAAGCGGAAGCGCGCCTCGGCCCCCGTCCCGGCGCGCAGCGCGATGGTCCGCTCGGCGGGGCCGATCAGCCGCGCCCCGGTGACCTGCGCGCGCACGGCAGCCTGCGCCGCGGCGGCATCGCGGCGGTTCACCACCGTGCCGGCGGTGAGCGTGTCGCCCGGCCGCACGAAGCGCGGCAGGGCCGGCCGCGCGACCACCGGCCGCGTCACCAGCATCGGCAGCTCGCCGCTCCCGTACCGGTCGCCCTCGGTGACCGCGACCGCCATCAACCGGAAGGTCGTGAGGTTGTCGGGGAGCTTCGCGCGCACCACCGCACGGCCTGCCGCATCGGTCACCACGTCGCCCAGGTAGAACGCCGTGGTCTTGAACTGTGACCGCAGCACCTCCGCGCCGTCGGCCCCGCCGCCGCCGCCGGGCTCACGCCGCCCCTTCTCCCCCTCCGCCACCTGCGGAGTCACCGACACGAGGTTGCTCGCGAGCCGCATGCCGAGCAGCCGCTCGCGGTAGATGAGGTCGAGCGGGTCCGGCGTCCGGTAGGCGGTGAGGGCGAGCACGCCCTCATCCACCGCCCAGAGCGCGACCTCGGCGCGCGCGCCCGCACCCCGCGCATCCCGCACCGCGACCGTCACCTGCGCCGTGTCCCCGGGCCGGTGCTCCGGCTTGCCGAGCCCGAGGTCCACCCGCAGCCGCTTCACCTCGGGCGTCACGCGCAGGCCCACGTATCCCACGCGCATCGTCGGACGCCCCGGGTCATCGAGCTTCCCGGGCGGCCCGCTGCGCCCGCGCACGACCACCACCGAGACGAACGCGTTGGGCACCATCGCCTCGGTGATCGGGATGCTGACCATCTGGGAGCCCGAGGTGATCCGGAGCCGCCGCTGCTCGATCACCTGCTCGCGCTCCACCGTGAGCCACGCCTCGGCGTCCGTGAACGGGGCCGCGATCATGATCGTCGCCGTGTCGCCCACCCCATAGCGGTCGCGGTCGGCGAGCAGGTCCATCCGGAACTGCGTCTCGTCGCTCCACGGCACGAACCCCGCACCGGCGACCCAGCGGCTGAACGCCGTCACCGCGTCGCGCCCCTCGGCGTCGGTGGCGCGCAGCTCGATGGTGTGCACCCCGCCGGCCCGCGGCGTGAGCGCGCACTCCACCGGCTCGGCGGCGGTCGTGACGGTGCAGGTCTGCACCGTGTCGGTGACCCACTCGCCGACCATCTGCGCGATCCCGTCGCGCTCGCGGCGCGCGCGGTGCCACTCGCGGCGGATCATGCGCCCGGTGACGCGCACCCCGGTCTCGACGCCGCCGTCGGGGCGCACGCTGCGCACCTGGACGCGCTGCGTGTCGTCCGCCTTCCAGAACCAGCTGACGCCCGCCACCTTGGCCGCGACGTAGAAGCGCGCGGGGTGCACGATCGTGCTCGTCACGCCCCCCACCGACTGGCGATTGACGTCGGTGACCGCCGCGGCGAGGACCACGCGCGACGTGACGCCGCTCGTCCGCTCCGGCAGCGGGATGGTGAGGGTCCGGTCCCCGCGCGCGTCGAGCGTGTCCACCCCGCTCGCGAAGGTCCCCGCGACACCGGACTGCCGCTCGTCGCGCCACGAGACGTCGCCGAGCATCCAGCCGTCGAGCCCCGGCACGCGCACCTCCCAGGGCCACACGCGCTCCTCGCGCGCCTCCCAGTTGAGCTGCGCCCCCGCCATGGGCGCGCCGAAGAGGTAGCGCGCCGTCGCGCCGAACACCGCCGCGCCACCGGGTGCGCCCGGCGGCGTGCGGACCCCGAGGTCCACGAGGAACTCCGGCGGCCGGTACTCGCCCACGCGATAGCTCGTGCTCGCGACGGCGCGCCACGCCCCGCGGCGCCGCAGCTGCACCTGCACCCGATGCGTCCCCACCGGCGCGCTCCCGGGCACGTCGACGACGTGCTGGGCCGTGCCGAAGTCGTTGAGCGCCACGGTGCGCGTGAACTGGTCGTTCCCCTCGCGATCGCTGATGACCCAGCGCATGGAGTCGCCGCGCGCGGGCCGGCGCAGCGCGCCCAGCGCGCCGGCGCGCAGGATCGCCTTGAGATGCACCTGCTCGCCGGGCCGGTAGATCCCGCGCTCCGCGAACACGGCGCCCGCGATCGGATGGCGGTCCCCGCCCCACGCGGACCCCACGCCGAACGCCCACGAGCCGAGGTCGGGATCGTACTCGTTCACCGCGACGAGTGCGCGATCGTCGCCCAGCTGCACGGCGATGTAGCCGCCGCTCTCGTCGTCCGGGCCCTCGCCCTCGTCAGCCGGCGCCACGAGCGGCTCGGCGAAGTCCTCCAGCGTCGCGAGCCCCTGCGCGTCGGTGCGCGCCGTGGCGAGCAGCTGGCCGTCGCGGCCGTGGAGCGTCACCGTGGCCCCGGCGCGCGGCCGGCCGTCGCCCACGCCGGTCACCCAGACCCGGCCCTCCTGCGTGCCGAGGCGCGCCGTGACGCCGAGGTCGGTCACCTGCACGAGCGCGATGGTCGCGTTGCCGAGTCCGGCGGTGCGCGGGTCGAGGCCGGTCGCCCCCACCTTCACGGCGAGCAGCGTCGGCGCGTCGGCGCGCGTGGCATCGGGCGCCTGGAGCGCGAGGCCGGTGAGCGAGCCGCGGTCCCGCGCCGCGCGCGACGGGATGCGGCGCACGTAGGCGCTCGGCGCGAGCGAGTCCCAGAGCTCGCCGTATCCCCACTGGTACCGCGCCAGGAAGCGCCCTTCCATCCGGCGCGGAACGGCCGCGACCATCGCCACGAGCGTGTCCGCGTTCGCGTGCTCGACCGGGAGGGTGCGGAACCCCACGCGCTCCACGGTCTGCCGGCCGAACGGGTAGTTCACGTACGGCTCGAAGCCGGTGGTGCGGAACCCCGTGGCGGGGTTGCCGGCGATGCGCTGGCCGAACACGTCACGCAGCGCGGTGTCGACGATCACGGCGTACGCGGTGCGCGTCTGCAGCTCGGCTTCCAGCGACCACGTGGAGAGCACGGCGCCCGTGTCGCGCACGGTGAACGGGATCGCGGGCAGGATGCGCACATGCCGCATGACCTGCGCCCCGCTCACCGGGTTGCTGAACGTGAGGCGCGCCGGGCCACGCGGGCAGTCCACGTTCCCGCTCCAGCCGCACTCGGTCGAGACGATGGTGAGCGGGCCGTAGCTCGAGAACGGCAGGCGGACGGGCGCACCCGGTGCGGTGGTGCTCACTTCGCCGGGCACCACCAGCTGCCCGCTGCAGGCGAGCGGGATCGGCGTGCGGGGGAAGAGCGAGACCACGCGGCGCAGCGAATCGAGCGAACGTTCCCGCTCCCAGCCGCCGGCGTTCTGGTAGCGGTACGAGTCCTCGGCGGCGATGCGGCGCTGCCCGCCGGCACGCATCCGGATGACGCGCGGCGTGCAGGTCGTCGCCATCTCGATGTACGCGGCGTCCGCGAGCCGCGTCGCGTCGACCGAATCGGAATAGATGAGCTCGAACCGCTGCCCGGGGATCACCCGGATGGCCGGCTCCTCCGGGCCCGCCGGCACGCCACCGAGCAGGCGCGGGCCGCTCACGCGGAACGTGTGCTCGAACGGCTCGGCCAGGCGCTCGCCGTCCATCGCCGCGAAGTCGGTGCCGACGCGGACCGTCACCCGGAGGTCCGCGGGGAGCCGGCGCGCCGGCACGAAGCGCACGGTCACCGGGTCGCGCCACTCGGTGCGGCCCTCGAGGGCCGGTGTCAGGCGCAGCACCGTGCGCGGATCCACCGCACGCTCGAGCGAGCCCGCGACGGGGCGGTCGAAGCTCACCGCGATCTCGGTGAGGGGGGACGCCACGCCCTCGGGCGTGGCGCGGATCACGCGGAGCGGCGCGGACGTGAACGAGGCGGCCGCGGTGGAGCCCGCGAGCACGGCGATGACCAGGCGGCGTGGCAGCATGTCGAACGATGCGGCGCGGTCAGGACGGCCGCCATCCCGGGTCGGCGCGCGCCGTCACCGCGTTACGGCGGCGTGACCGGCCGGGCGCGCAGCGCCGCGATCTCGCGCAGCATCCCCTCCACCATCGCCTCCACCACCACCCGGCCCTTCTCGCGCGTCGCGAGCGTGGCGTCGCCCCACGTCCCCGACGGCGAGTACGTCTTCCCGGTCCCCGGCACGCGCGACAGGCCGCCGGTGCCCTGCGGCGCGTCGTCCTTCACGGCCTTCGACATGTCCACCCGGTCCGGGTACATGTAGAGCATCATCGACGTCTCGATCTCGTCGGCGTGCGTGCCGCGCGCCTGCTGCCTGACCCGCGCCTCCGCGGGGCCCGCGACCTCGAGGATGTTCGTGAACTCGAGCAGGATCCCCTCCGCCCGGAGGATCGCGGCCGAGGCGGTGAGCGGTCGCACGGTCGAGACGCCGGTGTTGAGCACATAGAAGCGCCGCGGGCCGTGCGCGGCCAGGCTGCGGACGATGTCCACCACGAGATCGCGCGCCGTCTCCAGGCGCAGGTGCGTGGAGCCCGGATACTCCACGAACGCGGGATAGAAGTGGTAGTTGATGGTCGGCGCGACGACCACGTCCGCCGCCTCGAGCACGCGTCCGCGGAAGTACCTCGCGAGTGCCAGGTCATTGTCGAGGCGGAGGTGCGGGCCATGCTCCTTGGCCTCGGCGCCCAGCGGGATCACGATCACGGCGTCGGGCGTGAGCACGCGCTCCGCCTCCGGCCAGGTGAGGTCGGCGAGCACGATGCCGCGCGGCGCGGGCCGCGCCGGCGCGGCCGGCGCCTGCGCCGCGGCCGCATTCAGGGTGATGCATGAGAGCATGATCGCGGGCAGGCGGCGCATCGGCGACTCCGGCGGGACGTGGTGGGAAGGCCCAAGCTTGGCACGGCGAGCCGGCCCGGTCCATCTTCCCGCCATGAGCCGGCTGCACGTCCTCGAGTCGGAGCCGCGCGTCGTCGCGCGCTGGCAGGCCGCGCAGCTCGCGACGGTCGCCGGCTTCGTGGCGCTCGTCGTCACGCTCGCCGCCGCACCGACGGTCGCCCTGCGCTCGCTCTGGGCGGTCGCGGTCCCGCTGCTGCCGGCGACCTTCTTCGTCTCCCCCGCCCTGTGGCGCGGCATCTGCCCGCTCTCCACGCTCAACGCCTGGGGGAACCACCTCGGGTCGCCGCGGGCGCCCGCTCCCGGTGAGGCGCAGGCGCTCGGCGTCGCGGGCCTGGTGCTGTTCCACGCGTTGGTGCCGGCGCGCCACCTCGGCCTCAACACGAGCGGCCCGCTCCTCGCCGGCACGCTCGTCGCGATCGCGCTCGTCGCCGTCGGCGCCGGGATGCGCTGGGAGTCGCGGAGCGGCTTCTGCAACGCCCTCTGCCCCGTCCTGCCCATCGAGCGCCTGTACGGACAGGCGGCCCTCGTCGCCATCAAGCGCGGCCGCTGCGCGCGCTGCGCCGTGTGCACACCGACGGGATGCATCGACCTCGCCGAGCAGAAGGCGCTGCGGCAGGTGGTCGGGCCGCCGCGGCGCGGGAACGGCTGGCTCGCGACGCCCTTCGGGGTGTTCGCGGCGGCGCTGCCCGGCTTCATCCTCGGGTACGCGGCCGTCCGCGACGGCGGGTGGCCCGACGCCGGTCGCACCTACCTCGCGACCCTTGGCGGCTCCGCGCTCTCGTTCGCGACCGTGGCGGCCCTGACCCGGCTCGCGCGGCCAGCGCCGCTCCGGGCACTCGCCGTCCTCGCAGCCGTGAGCGGCGGACTCTATTGCTGGATCACGGCACCGCTCATCGCCGCCGCGTTCGGGTTCCCCGCCGGCGTGACGGCCGCCCTGCGCTCCGCGGCGCTGCTCCTGATGAGCGCGTGGCTCGTGCGCGCGCTCCATCCGCGTCGCGCGGCGGCCTGACGGCGGTCGGACCGCGGGCACCGACGCCCGGGACCCTGTATTTTCCTCGTGGCACCGCCGCGCCGGGCCTCATCGGCCGAGGGCGCGGTGCTCCCCCCCAATCGCCCTTCCCCAACCATGTCGCTAGGCCGTTCGATCCTCCTCGCCGCCGCCAAGAGCCAGGCGCTCAACGATTTCGCGCTCAGGAGCCGCGTGGTGAAGCGCGCCACCAAGGCCTTCATGCCCGGGGAGCGCCCCGAGGACGCCCTCGACGCCGGGGCCCAGCTCGCGAAGGACGGGCGCACCCTCCTCTACACGAAGCTCGGCGAGGCGATCACGAGCATCGCCGAGGCGGACGCGGTCCGCGACCACTACCTCTGGTTCTTCGACCAGCTGAAGGCGCGCGGGCTCGCGGCGCAGGTGAGCATCAAGCCCACGCAGCTCGGGCTCGACCAGTCGGAGGCCAAGTGCCGCGAACACTGCCTCGCGCTCGCCGCCAAGGCCGAGTCGGTGGGCTCCGCGCTCTGGATCGACATGGAGGACAGCACCTACGTCGACCGCACGCTCGCGCTGTACGAGGCCGTCAAGGCGCGGCACGCGCGCACCGGGCTCGCGCTGCAGGCCTACCTGTTCCGCACCCCGAAGGACCTCGAGCGGCTGCGGCCGCTCAAGCCGGTGATCCGGCTCGTGAAGGGTGCGTACGCCGAGCCGGCGAACGTCGCCTTCCCCAAGAAGGCGGACACCGACGCCGCGTACGAGGCGATCTCGCGGACGATGCTCGACTGGGCGAAGGCGGGCGAGTGCACGCCGATCCTCGGCACGCACGACATCGCCCTCATCGACCGCCTCGTCGCGTACGCGCAGGCGATCGGCCTCGCCAAGGGCAAGTACGAGATCCACATGCTCTACGGCATCCGCGAGAAGGAGCAGCAGCGCTACCGCCGCGACGGACACGGCGTCGCGACGCTGATCTCCTACGGCTCGGCCTGGTTCCGGTGGTACATGCGCCGGCTGGCCGAGCGGCCGGCCAACGTGCTCTTCGTCGCGAAGTCGATCCTCGGCTGAGGGCATGGATCCCCGGCTCGAACGCCTCCACGCGCTGCGCGGGACGTTCGGGCCGGTGGCCGGACGCGAGCGCCTGCGGATGGTCCGCGCGCTCGCGCGCGTGACCTTCCGGCGCGCGGCGGCGCTCGCCGACTGGCACGACGAGCTGCTGTTCCTCGCCGCGTTCCCCGACTCGCGGGCGGTCCACGCCGCGGTGCGGCGGGCGCTCGGGCGCATCGCGCGGCAGGTGCGCGCGCTGCCGGCCGCGGAGCGCGAGGCGCTCACCGACTCCGGGATCGCAGGCACGGAGACGCGCCACACGTTCGAGTTCGGCGCCGCCCGCTGGCTCGCGGCGCATGACGAGTGCATCGCCTTCGACTGGGCGCGCGCGGACGACGCGGCCCGGCTCGATCCGCTGCTGCGGCTCGCCCTCGTCCCGGCGGAGGGCGACCGCTTCGACTCCGGCGAGGTCTCCACCGCGGCGTTCCTCGACGAGGCCGCGGCGCTCCTCACGCGCCGGGTGCGCGAGGCCCCCAGCGCGGCGTACTGGCTCCTCTCCGCTCCGCCGCGCGCGCCGCTGCCGGTCCTGCGGACCCTCTACGACGAGGCCGAGCCGCCGCTCCGATGGGAGCTCGGCGACTCCCCGCGCGCGACCACGCACGCGCGCCTCCCCGTGCCGCTCACCCTGCGCCGCCGATTCCGGCCGCCGCCGCACGATCCGATCGCGCACGCGATGACGCCGCTGCACGGCATCCGCCGCGCGCGCGACGCCGAGGCCCGTCGGTGGCATGCCGCGGCGGTGGCGGCGCTGCTGCCGCGCACGCGCGAGGTCTTCCCCATCATCCACGCGAACCCGCGCGAGGTGCTCCTCGCCCCGCTCGGCGAAGGCGTGACGCTCTGCCTGCTCGGCGCCGCGCGCGAGGACCGCTCCGCACTCGAGGCGAACTACGGCTACGTGCTCTTCGCCAACGGCATCGCCATCGGCTACGGCGGCGTCACGACGTTCGGCGCGCAGGCCAACACCGGCCTCAACGTCTTCGAGAGCTTCCGCCGGAGCGAAGCCGCCTTCCTGTTCGCGCAGGCGCTCCGCGCCTTCCGCACGCTCTTCGGCGTCACGCGCTTCGTGGTCAACGCGTACCAGGTGGGCGGCGGCAATCCCGAGGCGATCGCGTCGGGAGCGTACTGGTTCTACGACCGGCTCGGGTTCCGCCCGCGCGACCCCGCGACCGCCGCGCTCGCGACCGGCGAGCGCGACCGTCTCGCGCACGACCGGTCGCACCGCACGAGCGCGCGCACGCTCCGGCGGCTCGCCACCGGCGACCTCGTGCTCACGTTGCCGGACGCGGCCGGCGCCGGCCGCGTCGACGAGCAGCTCCTCGCCGACGCCGGGCGGCTCGCGACGCACGCCCTCGCCACGGTGCCGGCCGGCGGGCGCGCCGCGTGGGTCGAGCGGCACGCCCGGGCCCTGCGCCACCGGTGCATCGGGCGGGACGGGCCGCTCTCGCACGCCGAACGGCTCGGCGCCTGGCACCTCGTTCCGCTCATCGCCGCGCTCCGCCTTCGTCTCGCGCAGTGGCCGGCCGCCGAGCGCGCCGCGCTCTGGCGCCTCGTCCAGCTGAAGGGCGGGGCGCAGGAACGGCCGTTCGCCCGCGCCGCCGCGCGCCTCCCGCGGCTCTGGCGCGCGCTGGCGCGCGCCGGCGCGGGCGTCGCGCGTTCATCGAGACGTAATGCGAAGGTGAGCGTCACCTCATCCCCTGTTCATCGCACCGCTCGCCACCGCGGGTAGCATCCCTCAACGGCAGGTCGACTGGCCCACACGCCACCCGATCCACGGAGGGATGATGCTGCAGCTCCTCGTCGAATCGCGCCCCGCGGGCATGAACGCCGGCGCGGGGACTCGCACCGGAGCCCTCGCGTCGCTCCTGCTGCACGGCGCGATCGTCGCGACCGCGGTGCTCGCGACCCGGACGGTCGTGTTGCCACCCGTCCTCCCGCCGGAGTCGGGCATCCGGCCGGTCTACGTCCCGCCGGCGCCGCCGACGCTCCCGGCGCCGCGGCGCGTGGAGCCCGCCGCGCCGGCCGATCCGGTGCTGCGGCCCGCCCCCATCCCAACCACCGCGCCGACGATCGCGGCGCCGACCGACGTCCCGGTGGGCCTGCCGCCCGTCGACCCGACCGCCAGCACCGGCGGCGAGCCGACCATCGGCCCCGCCACCGTGGCATCGCCCGGCACCTCCGTCACCGCGCCCGGCGATGCGCCCGCGGGTCCCTCGGGTGGTGCGATGGCCGCCGAGGCCGTGGAGGTCGCGGCGGCACCCCTCGGCCGGCCACGGACGCCGGTCTATCCCGAGGCGCTCCGCCTGCAGCGCATCGAGGGCGCGGTCATCGCCGAGTTCGTCGTCGATGCCCGCGGCCGCGTGGAGGAGGACTCGTTCCGCGTGCTCGAGTCGGCGCACGCGCTCTTCGAGCCCGCGGTGCGGCGCGCCGTGCTCGCGACGCGCTTCCGCCCCGCGCGGTTCCAGGGCGAGGCCGTGCGCCAACTCGTGCAGCAGCGGTTCGTCTTCACGCTCACGCGGTGAGGTGGGTGAGCGCGGGGACGGGTGGGGTGTGGGCGGCGGCCGGAGCGGCTACATTCGCCGCATGCCCAACCCACCCGTCCTCTACCGCCGCTGGTCCGAGATCCCCCTCGAGACCGTCACCGACCAGATCTCGCGCAAACTGATCACGGGCCAGCAGATGATGCTCGCGCACGTCTTCCTGAAGAAGGGCGCGGTCGTCCCGCGGCACCAGCACCACAACGAGCAGTTCACCTACATCCTCGAGGGCGCCCTGCGCTTCTGGATGGGCGAGGATGGCGCCGAGACGTACGACGTGCGCGCCGGCGAGGTGCTGCACATCCCGTCCAACGTCTGGCACCGGGCCGAGGCGCTCGAGGACACCCTCGACGTCGACATCTTCAGCCCGCCCCGCGAGGACTGGCTGAACCACACCGACAGCTACTTCCACAAGAAGTGAGCGCGCGTCGACGGCCGGCACGGGGACGCACGCGCGGGCGGCCCGCGCGGACGGCGCCATGGACCTAGGGCTTCGTGGCCGCAGGGCCTTCGTGGCGGCGGCGAGCCAGGGACTCGGCCGCGCGATCGCCGAGGAGCTCGCCCGCGAGGGCGTGCGGCTCGCCCTCTGCGCGCGCACCGAGCGCATCCACGACGTCGCGCGCGCGATCGCCGACGCGCACGGCACCGAGGTGCTCGGCCTCGTCGCCGATGTCGCCCGCCCGGACGACGTCGCGCGGGCCACGGCCGAGGCGCTCGCACGCCTGGGCGGGGTGGACGTCCTCGTCACCAACGCCGGCGGCCCGCCGCCGGGACCGTTCGAGCAGCACACCCCCGAGGCGTGGCGCGAGGCGGTCGCGCTCAACCTCGACTCGGTGGTGAACCTCGTGCGCGCGCTGCTGCCCGGGATGAAGGAGCGCCGCTGGGGGCGCATCATCAACGTCACGTCGATCGCGGTGAAGCAGCCGGTGGATGGGCTGATCCTCTCGAACAGCGTGCGGGCGGCGGTCACCGGCTTCGCGCGGTCGCTGGCGAACGAGGTCGCGCCGTTCAACGTCACGGTGAACAACCTCATGCCCGGCTACACGCGCACGGAGCGGCTCGATGCCCTCGCGGCGCACAACGCGCGCACGCGCGGCACGACCCCGGCCGACGCGTTCAAGGTGTGGGAGCAGCAGATCCCGATGGGGCGCGTGGGCGAGCCGGCCGAGTTCGCGGCGCTCGCGGCCTTCCTCGCGTCGGAGCGCGCGAGCTACGTCACCGCGCAGAGCATCGCGGTGGACGGGGGATGGATCCGCTCACTGCTCTAGGCCGAGCGCCGCGCGCGCGAGCCGCTTGAGCAGCGCCACCTGGCCGCTGTGGTAGATGTCGTGCTCGGCCAGCGACCGGAGCATCGTCCGCACCCGGAGGCCGCTGCCGGGCGGCACGCCCACCGTGGCCACGCGCTCCGCGAGCCGGCCCTCGGACATCGCCTCGATGGCGCCCACCAGCCGCGCGTGCGCCGCGTCCAGCGACGCGATCGCCGCGCGCCACGCCGCCTCGCTCGTGTCGGTCACGCGCGGCCAATCGCCGCCGACGGGCTCCGTGCCGCGGTCCGCCATGCGTCCCTCGGCACGCTCGCGCACCTCGTCGGTCCAGCTGCGCATGTGGAGCACCGTCTCCCAGATGGAGTGCGCGCCCGCGCCCGGGTGCCAGGCCGCCACCCGCGCGTCCACGTCCGAGAGCAGGTGCGCGCGCGAGGGACCGTGCCACGGTTCGCCGGCGTGATGCTGCTTCAGCAGGCGCAGCAGCGCGTCGCGCTCGCTGCGCACGGGTTCGGTCATGGCGGCCTCGGGTCCGGGGTGACGTCAAGGTCACCAGCGGACGCCCCGCCCACCAGAGGAGCCCGCCGTCCACCCGGGCGAGCTCGCCATGCCCTCACGCACCACCGATGGCCCCGAAGGTGCGGATGTGGACGGGCGCGGGCGATTCGACCGCGTCCTCCACGACCACGTGCAGCCGATGCGCGCGCGTGGGCGCGATGCGCACCAGCCGCTTGTAGCCGATCGTCGTGCCGCGCGCGACCTCGCGCCGCGCGCCGGCGTCGCCCTCGACCTCCACGCGGAAGCGCGCCACGCGCTGCCCGTCCGCGATCGGCTCGCTCAGCTCGAGCAGCGCCACCGTCGCCGGCGGCGTGAGGGGCCGCGCGAAGAGCGCATCGAGCCGCGCCCGCATGCCCCGGAGGCTCGCCACGTCCGCCGCGTGCAGGAGCCCCTCGCGCGTGGGCGGCACGTTGAGCAGCAGCTTGGAGTTCCGCCCCACCGAGGTGAAGTAGAGCTCCACGAGGTCGTCGCTCGACCGCACGCGCGCGTCCTCGGCCGGGTGGTAGAACCAGCCCGGGCGGATCGAGACATCGGTCTCGCCGGGACGCCACACCGTACCGTCGCGGTCGCCCTGCGTGAGCGACCGCATCACCTCGTCGCCCGAGAGGCCGGGCACGGGCACGATGCGCGGGTCCACCGTAGACCAGTTCGTCTCGCCCGCCACGCCGCGCTCGTTCCCGATCCAGCGCACGTCGGGTCCCGCGTCGGAGAACATCACCGCGTCCGGCTGCAGGCGGCGCACCGTCGCCCAGGTGCGCGGCCAGTCGTAGACCTGCCGCCTGCCGTTCGGGCCCTCGCCGTTCGCGCCATCGAACCAGACCTCATGGATCGGGCCGTAGCGCGTGAGCAGCTCCGTGAGCTGCGCCTCGTACACGTCGTTGTAGCGCGGCGTGTCGCCGTACGCCGGATGGTTGCGGTCCCAGGGCGAGAGGTAGAGGCCGGGCTTCAGCCCCTCGGCCCGGCACGCGTCGACGAACTCGCGCACGAGGTCGCCGCGGCCGTCGCGCCACGGGCTCGCGGCCACCGAATGGCGCGTGGTCGCGGTCGGCCAGAGGCAGAATCCATCGTGGTGCTTCGCCGTCAGCACCATCGCGCGGAACCCCGCCTCGCGCGCGGTGCGCGCCCACTGCCGCGTGTCGAGCGCGGACGGCGCGAAGAGCCGCGGGTCCTCGGTGCCGTCGCCCCATTCGCGGTCGGTGAAGGTGTTCACGCCGAAATGGAGGAAGAGCGCGAGCTCGTCGCGCTGCCAGGCGAGCTGGGCCGCCGTCGGGCGCGGGCGGGCGCGCACCGCGGGCCGCCCGCGTCCCGACTCCGGTCCGGGCAGCGCACCGAACGGGGCGCCACCCGACGCGCCGCC
>CAZPJF010000008.1:0-23264 GCA_964586095.1 uncultured Gemmatimonas sp.
GACCTCGTCTGACGGCTCGGCTCCGGCAGACTCCGCTGCCGCGCTTGACAGCGCGTGAGGGTCCCCCCACCATTCCCTCCAGGTGAGGCTTGACTCCTGGGCCCCACCGGTCGTCTTCGAGGCGACCAAGGAGCTCAGATGAAGAAGGCGCGATTCACGACCGAGCAGATCATCGGCATCCTGCAGGAGCATGTGGCCGGCGCGACCCCTGCCGACCTCATGCGCCGCCACAATGTGTCCCGGCAGACGTTCTACGCGTGGAAGAAGCGCTACGGCGATTTGCAGGTGAGCGACGCCAAGCGCCTCAAAGCACTGGAGGACGAGAATGCGCGCTTGAAGCGCCTCGTCGCCGACCAGGCGCTCAATCTCCAGATCCTGAAGGACGTGCTGGGAAAAGGGTCGTGACCACCGGCGAGCGCCGGGCGGTGGTCACCGCAGTGCAGGGGCGCTACGACATCAGCGAACGCTACGCCTGCCGCGCGCTCGGCTTCGAGCGCTCGGTGATGCGCTTCGTGCCGCAGCGGCCGGCGATCGACGCGCCGCTGCGAGAGAAGCTCGTGTCCCTCGCCGCCGAGCATCCGCGCTGGGGGGTGCCGCGGCTCCACTGGCGGCTGCAGCGCGACGGCTGGCTCGTGAACTACAAGCGCGTCGAGCGGCTGTATCGGCTCGAAGGGCTCGCCGTGCGCCGCCGGAAGCGGAAGCGCTTGGCCGTACCGCGGGTGCCGCGTCCCGTCGCCGTCGGACCCAACGACACGTGGAGCCTCGACTTCGTGAGCGATCAGCTCAGCAACGGCCGGCGCTTCCGGTGTCTCACGCTCATTGATAGCTGTACCCGCGAGTGCTTGGCGATCACCGTCGCCTACAGCTTGCCGAGCACGGCGGTGATTGCGGCCCTCGAGGCGGTGATCGCGGGGCGCGGTCGGCCCACGCGGCTGTCTTTGGACAACGGGAGCGAGTTCCGCAGTCGCGCCTTCGACGCCTGGGCCGCCGATCGCGGCATCGCCCTGCAGTTCATTCAGCCCGGCAAGCCGGTGCAGAACGCGCACGTCGAGAGCTTCAACGGGAAGTTCCGCGATGAATGCCTCAATCAGCACTGGTTCCTCTCGCTCCTCGACGCCCAGTTTCACATCGAGCGCTTCCGCCGCGAGTTCAACACCGCGCGGCCGCACGAGGCGTGTCACCCCTTGACCCCGTTCGAGTTCGCCAAGACCTTCACCGCACCACCCGCCCAGTTGTCAGCCTAGCACTGGATCGAGGACGGGGGGACCCTCAGACGCTCACATAGATAGGGTCTGGTGGGGAGTCCGCAACCAGCGCCAAGTCGGGCGGGGGACCGGCCGATTCCTGGTTGTGCGGAGCCGTTCCGTCAGGGATGGTGGACGATGCGCGCAAACGTGAGCAAACAGCGCGCCGCGCGTGTCCAAGCGCCCTCTCCACGCTTATCGCCGAATACACGAGGCTATCTGAGTCGGCATAACGTGTGGCTGTGCAGCGGCCGGTTTCGACAATTGCGGGAGCGGGGCCGCGGCGTTCCACGAACTACGATGAAGCCGCGGCCCCGCTCCCGCCACCCTGAACGGCCGCCTGCACCAGCCGGCGTCATGCTGCGACACGCGTGGATGACTTCGATGCCTCTCCCGAGAAGTCGACTGGCCGCGCCCTCCCGCGCGGCCGGATCGGACTGCCGACCAGCCCACCCCGCCTCAGCGCGCGCCGTCGGGAACGGGAAGGCCGCACACTGCCGTGAAGACTCCCTCCTCTAGTCGACGCCCTTGAGCAGTCCGGCCGGCTCGACTAGGAGTGCGCGCCAGACCGGGCGCGTCGCGCCGACCGCGAGCATGAGGGCGCAGCAGAGCGCCGCGGCGCCATAAAGGCGCGGATCGTGCGCCGACACGCCGTACGCGAGTCCGGTCCGGATCTCGCTCTCGGCACCGCCGAATCCGTAAAGGAAGCGCTCGAGGAGCGCGGCGAGGCCGGCCGCCGTGATGACGCCGAGAACCACCGACAGGGACAGCACCTTCGCCAGCCGGATCACGAACATCACTGCGACGGCGCGCTCGGACGCGCCCAGAGCGCGGCGGAGCGCGATCTCTCGCTCTCGCGCGCGCACCATCTCGTCGGCGAGACCGTACACACCGATCAGCGCGATCAACAGGGTGGCGGCGGCGAGACCGGTGAGGAGCTGCGTAGTCAACTCGACGCGGCGGACCGACGGCTCGGTCGCCATCCAGCGGCGCAGCGGTGTCAGCGGCTCTGACAGGCGAACACCTCGCGGCAGCACGCCAGCGGCGACCTCATCGAGACCCTGAAGGGTGGCCGCACTCGGGTGCGACGCTCGAATCGCGAGATGAGGATGTTCCGCGCCACCGTCCTGCGCGAACGGACGGAACATGAGCGCCGGTCCCCGACCCTGCGTGGTCAGATGCTGTGCGACCCCGAGCGAGAAGAGGTGGACCGTGTTCTCGGCGACGCCGATGACCCGGAGCCAAGGCTCGGTGCTGCGTTCATCTCCCAGGCGGATCTGTTGGCCTACCGCAGTGCGCTCGGGCCAGAGCAGCCGCGCGGCCGCAGCATTCACGATCGCGACCGGCTCCGCGCCGGCGTGGTCAGCGTCGGTGAAGCCGCGCCCTTCGATGATCTCGATGCCGAGCACCCCGAACGTCTCGGGGGTGACCGCGAGGGAGAGGCTCGGGTACGGCCGCAACCACCCGTCCAACGTCGTCGCGGCGCTATGCACCGGGCCACGCTCGCTCGCGTACAGCACCGGACGCTTCGGATCGAAGTGCTCGACCCGGCTCGAGGACCACACCGCCACGGCGCGCCCAGCGCTCACGGCCGCGACGGCGCCTCGTGCCATGAGCAGCGTGCGCCGCTCGCCCCCCTGAGACGCCTGCGGGTCCACATTCAGCCTGGCGACGACCGCTGCGTCGTCGTCGAGGCCCGTGACCGCACGCCGCGTCTCATCGTAGGAGCGGAGCAGGAGCGCCGCGGCGGCCGTCACGACGAACACCGCCGTCACTTGGAGGGACACCACGGTGACTCGGGCCCGTTGCTGCGGTCGTGTACCGGTGGCGCTGCCGCGCAATGCATCATGTCCGGAGTGTCGGCGCAGATGAAGGACCGCCGGAACGGCAAGGAATGCCGCGAGCGCGATGGCCACGATCGGCGCGATCAGCGCGAACTGCGCCAGGGGCAGAACGATCGCGTCGAAGCGGAACGCGGTCGCGACGTACGTCACCGCGGCCCCCGACGAGACGGCGTACACGAGCACGCTCATGCCGGAGGCGAGAAGGGCGAGCGCGAGAGCATCGGCGGCGATCTCGCTGGCCAGCCGGGTGCCTGACGCACCGAGCGCACGCCGTATCGCGAACTCCTTGGCGCGAGTCATCGCGCCGAGCTGGATGACGTGCGAGACGTTCAGAAGGCAGAGGAACACCAGGGCGATCACGGCGAACCCGATCACAGCGACCGTGGCCGATTCGTCGGCGCGCTCCGGCCAATCCTCGTACCCGAGGATCGTTGCGCCGCGCGCTGCGGCTACGGGATCACCCGTGCCAGCGACACGTCGAGCCGCCGCCTCGAGCTCCACGCGCGCGCTTGACGCGACCCTGCCGGCCTGCAGCCGCCCCACACCGACGAAGCCACTGTACCCGGGTTCGGCGCCGGCGGCGTCCGTCGCGCTGGGCAGCCAGACATCCACGTGGGCGGGTATCCGAAACCTGCCTGGCACGACGCCGACGATGGTGACCTGACGTCCGTCGAGCTCCACGGCGGAGCCGAGCACCCGGCGGTCGCCGCCGAGCCGATTGCGCCAGTAGGCCTCACTGGCGACGGCATTCCAGGCCGCTGACGCGTGGTCCTCCGCGCCCAGGAGTCTCCCGGCAAGGGCGCTCGCGCCGACCAGGGTGAAGAAGTCGTGATCCACATAGGCCGCACGGACTCGCGGCTGCGCGCGATCTGCCGCCGGGAATGCCGTCTCACGCAGAAGCGAGACGCCAGCGAGCGATGGGAGTCCTCCCTCGCGCCATCGCTCGAACTCCTCCCTCGAGAAGCCATCAAGGCACACCGAGCAAGACGCGGGACTCGTCGCATACACCTGCACGAGTTGGTCCGCGTCGCGGTACGCTGGCGCGGGTGCTGCAAGCTGAGTGAGCACGCGCCCGGCAAGTCCGATCGCAGCGATCGCCACGGCGAGAGACAGCACCGCCACCGCCGACACAGCGGGGCTGCGACGCAGTCGCCGGAGCGATCGGTGCACTTCGTGGGCGAAGCTCACGAGACTCCCTGACACGTCACCTCCGGATAGTCGCGGGGTCGCTGCTCCTGTCGGCATCACCAAGCGCGGTCAGACGAGGGTGCAGTCGACGGCATAACGTTTGCTTCTGCTGCAGACACTCCATAAGATGCGACCGCGTAGCGGTCGCTACAATAGCGTGGCTGACAGCAGCAAGCTTCGTTATGCCGTCCCCTTCCGAGGCGCTATTCACTCGGCATCGGCGTGGCGACCAACATCGAGCTTACGAGTAGAACGAGCAACCCCGCGCCAAGCTCGACGAGCGACGATCGACGCAGAGCGGCGCTGCCTGACGGCGCTCCGAGCGAAGGCAACACGCGCCGCCAGTTGTACAAGCCCGTTCCCGCCACGATCGCCAGCAACGACAGCTTGACGAGCAGCGTACGCCCGTAAGGGCTCTGCCAGAGAGCCGCGACGCCTCCGAGATTGACCCAGGCGGTGGCGAGTCCGGTGACGCCGAGAAAGGCCGCGAACAACAGCGCGGTGGGGCTGAAGGCGCGCAGTAGTGCTGCGACGCGTAAGTCAGGATCGCCTCCTCCGTCGGAACCGATGCGAATGGCGGCCGGAACAGAGACGAAAGTGAGCAGGGCGAGGCTCCCGATCCACCCGCCGGCGCCAATGATGTGAACGAGCTGCGCGGCGATCGCCAGCAACGGCATCGCGGCGGCAGCGGGGTGACCGGACCAAGGTTGAGTGGCGGCGAAGACAAGGACTGCAGCCGAGGCAGCCGCCCAATGACTCGGAGTGGCACTTCGAAGACGTGGTGCCAGCCAAGTGACGGTTGCGGCGCTCGCGATCGCGACCCACCAGCTCCGCCCCCAACCGGCGCGGAAAAGGAGCGTCGAAAGCGACTCCGCGGACGGCTTGACGTCCGCACCGAACACGGCGGCGTGCTGCGCGCCGAGTCGCGCGAATGTGGCGACGACCGCCACGACTCCCAATCCGTCGATCCATCGCGCAAGCTGAACATCCGATGCTGCGCGAAGTACATCGGCATCAGGCCCCGCGTACCGCCGCAGCACGACGAACCGCAATGCGAGCGCCCCGAGCAGCAGAACGCTACAGAGCGAGAGCACCGCGCGAATGCCGACATACGCGAGCGACTCGACGCCGAACTCGGAAGCGACTGGCATCCGACCGCCTTAGCGGCGCTCGGGACGGCTTGCACCAGGAGCCGCCGCAAGCACTTCGAAACTGAACGCTCCGCGCACCGGATGTCCGTCGTCACCCGTGACTTGCCACCGCACGGTGTAGCGACCGGGCGCGAGGGTACCGACGATGGTGGCAGTGACGGACTTGTCGTCGCCGGCGACGAGTCTGAGTGAGTCCAGTCGCACTGCCATCTCGCCGTGATGCAAGGAGACGCGGGTGAGCGCGAGGTCAAGCGCTTCATTAAAGCTCAGCGTCACCTGCTGCGGTGGCGAGTTCGTCCGGCCGTCCGCTGCCGGGGTTGACTTGAGAAGTCGCGGATGTGCGCTGGCAGCGCTGAGCGGCGCGACGAGTACAAGCGCGGCGCCAAGGACCACGAAAGGTGTGCGGAGGTTCATTGCGGGGGCGGGAGAAAGTGAGTCGTTTACGCTGTGTAAAGCATACGAGATCAGGCCCGCGCTGCGCAAGGGCGGGCGTTGTTCCATCCTCCCGGAACTAGCGGCTTGTGCGGCGACCGATCTCGTGAGGACACCCCGTGCCCTCGGCGCTAAGGACCACCCACCCCCTGCAGAACAGATGCGTGAGCGGATTCTCTCCCGGATGGTCGCAGTGCGCCGGGCCGTGTTCGGCGTGCAGGCCGGGATCGCTCAGTGGATGCAGTACCATCACGCCGGAACTCCAGGCGAACAGCAACGCGACTGTCGCCGAGAGCAACGAGCCGGTCGACGTGTGCGAGACGGCTGCGACATCCTCGCCGGCGAGCCGACGGATGCGCCGCGGCAGCAAGTCCGCTCGCTGGAAACCCACGCCCGCTTCGACCGCAGGCGCGCTGCTGCCGAGCTTGAGCACGGCGGAAGCCAATGGGAGCGCCAATCGAGGCGACACCTCATCGTCTGCGGTGATCTCTACTTCGTCTTCCAGGTCCGTCGCCACTCGCCGGAGTACGGGTAGCCAGAACAAGAGCGACGCAAGGGTCCGCAGTGCAAAGAGTCGCAGCGGATCGCGCCGCCGCAGGTGGGCGGCCTCGTGTGCGAGTACGGCGGTGAGTTCGTCAAGCGAAAGGCGTGCGGGCAGATCCGCCGCGATGATGACCTGCGGTGTCACCCACCCACTTGTGAACGCCGGCGTGGGCAAGCCGCGCACCGTTCGCACCTGCTCCGTGTTCAGCCCGGCCGCCATCGCCGCGCGGCCAACAGCGGTGTCCGCCCCGACTCGTGCCTTCGGCAGACGGCGCATGACGCCCCAATGTCTCCACAGCACGCGTCCCCGTTCCAAGAAGGCGAAGCCGACGCCCGCGTAGAGCACCCAGTGCGCGACATCGTGGACCGGTTCGAGCAACTGATGCAAGGCGACGAGGCACAGCATCGCCAAGTGATGCTGCTCGGCGGACAGCCACGGCACGGCACCGAGCACGTGATGCCCGACGACCGGCGTGATGCCGAGCAGCAACAGCCCGGCGATGGCAAGGAGCAGGAGCCGACGCCTTCTCTCTTCGCGGCGGATGACTGGTGGCCGGACACCGACACTGCCCGCCGCCACGTTTTCAGCCACCCTGCTCGCGCAGTCTCCGGCGGATCAGCCGTCCCAACTCCTCGAGTTGTTCGGGGTCACGCTCGGCGAGCACATCCACGATCGAGGCAGTGACAGCCTCCGCGCCGAGCGAGAGAAGGCCTTCGACCGCGCGACGCGAGGCCTGCGTGACGAAGGACGACTCGTCGACACGCGGACTGAAATGCAGCAGCCCGTCCACCCGGGCACGCGAGAGATACCCTTTCGCAACCAGCCGATTGAGCACCGTAGTGCTCGTCAAGGGTGAAACGGGATGCTCGTCGCGCAGACGCTCGTGAATCTCGCGCGCGCTCAGCGGACGCCCCGAGTCCCAGCACAGGCGCATCAACCGAGACTCAAGCTCACCAAGCACGGTTCCCACGCCACTGCCGGAGAACTTCATCGTCTCGGGGAGGCGGGGTGTCTTCGGAGAATGAATACGGCGCTTTCGTGGAGTCATACCTTGAACATACCGGGATTGAGGTGCTCAGGGCAGCGGCCAATGCTCACGGCATCGGTGGATCGCTGGGGCGGCGTGGTCGGCTCGCAGTCTGGGTCAGCCGAACGATCCATCGGGCTCCGCGCCGCTCGAGAACTGCCGTACCGCGGCCTACAACATCTGCCTTGCCGTTCGGCAGGTCCGCAGTCAATGCGTACCGAAACGTCGCCCACGCTAGATCGCCGGACACGCGAGCCTCGATCTCGAATGGCCGGTATCGAAAGTTGCTGAACTCCTTGAGCTCAGGCGCGAGATGATTGTCACGATAGTCGGCCCAGCCACGATTGATGCCGGCCCCTTCGATGACCAGCAGACTGTCGCCGGCGTAGATGGAGTCGAGCGCCGCCAAGTCGCCGCGTTCCGCGGCGGCGAAGAGCGCCCTGATGGTCTGGACAACCGCAGCCTGCGCGTCGGAAGACGGGGCGTGGCCCGCGTGGCCGGAGTGGTCCTGCGCTGCGGCGCGACCGGTCACGGCAAAAGACAATGCGGCGACAATTGCGAGACGACGTAGGGCGAGGGGCATTGGACGCGGGGTTGGGGGCGACGGTGGGAACGAACAGTACCGCAGGGAGTTTACTCTGCGTAATGTGCCAGCGGCAAGTGCCCGTCCCGGCGGATGTCCAGCCCAGGCGGCTTTACTGCTCGTAAAACTGCTGCTACATTAAAGACGGCGGTGTGCCGTCGCTCTGCGAAGGGCCGATGGCTCACCACCCGACCCCACGAGCGATGTTCGATTCCCCGGGACCGTTCCGATGACAGTTTCCCGCCGACACTTTCTCGGTGCCACCACACTGCTGGGCGCCGCCTCTGCGTTGCCCCCACGGCTGCTCGCAATGGCGCCGGACGCTTCCAATCTCGATGCGGGCCTCGGACCACTTCCGCCATCGCCGAATGGCGTTCGAGAGTACGATCTGACGATCGCGGAGACAACTCTCCGTCTGGACGGTCGTAACGCGCGCGCGACCACGATCAATGGCACCCTGCCCGGCCCCATCCTCCGATTCCGCGAGGGGGAACAAGCCGTCATCCGCGTGCACAACACGCTCTCGGAGGACACGTCCATCCACTGGCACGGCATCATTTTGCCGCCCGAAATGGATGGGGTGCCCGGACTGAGCTTTCCCGGCATTCGACCCGGCGAGACCTTCGAGTACCGCTTCTCGGTGAATCAGGCGGGCACGTATTGGTATCACAGCCACTCCGGCCTGCAAGAGCAGCTCGGGCATTACGGGGCCCTGATCATTGAGCCCGCCGAGCGCTCCGGACCCGCCTGCGACCGCGAGCACGTCCTCGTACTCTCCGACTGGACCTTCGAGAACCCGTATCGCGTGCTCTCTCAGCTCAAGAAGCAGCCCGACGCGTACAACTATCAGCGTCGCACGGTCGCCGACTTTTTCCGCGACGTGGCGCGCGACGGTCTCGGTGCCACCGTCGGTGACCGCTGGATGTGGGCCGGGATGCGAATGAACCCCACGGACATCGCCGACGTCACGGGCGCGACCTACTGCTACTTGCTCAACGGCCAGGTCGCCGAGGCGCCGTGGGTGGCGCAGTTCGCGCCGGGGGAGCGTGTGCTGCTGCGGATCATCAATGCGGCGGCCGGCTCGTACTTCGACGTGCGCGTGCCCGGGTTGCCGATGACCGTCGTGCAGGTCAGCGGCCAGCCAGTGGAGCCGATCGAGACCGACGAGTTTCGCATCGCCATCGCCGAGACCTATGATGTGATCGTGCAGGTTCCCGACGGTCGCGCCTACGCCGTGTACGCTGAGGCGATGGATCGCAGCGGGTTCACCGCCGCGACGCTGGCGCCGCAGCCGGGGATGGTCGCCAACTTGCCGCCACGCCGGAAGCGTCCACTCCTGACGATGGCGGATATGGGGATGGACCACTCCGCGATGGGTGGGGAGGGGATGGATCACTCGTCGATGGGGCACGAGACGCCGCCCAGCGCGCCGTCGGGCCGAGTGCCATCGACCGCCGCGACTGACGAACACGCAGGTCACGACATGGGCGCGATGGATCTCGCGTCGTCGCGTCGTGCGCCGGGTTCGCTGCCGACCGAGACCGCGCACGGTCCGGACACCCACGGCGTGGGGAACGCGATGGTCCCGGTGAGCACGAAGAGTCGACTCGCAGAACCGGGGGTTGGCCTCGGCGAAGACGGACGGCGAGTCCTGCTCTACTCGCAGCTGCGCTCGGTCGCCCCGTACCCCGAGTTTCGTGCACCGACTCGTGAGATCGAGGTTCACCTGACGGGCAATATGGAACGCTTCACGTGGGCGATCGATGGCGTCCCATACGATCGGGCGGCACCGATCGACCTCACGTTCGGCGAGCGCGTTCGCCTCACGATGGTGAACGACACGATGATGAATCACCCGATGCACCTCCACGGGATGTGGATGGAACTCGAGAACGGACAGGGCGATCGCAGTCCACGCATCCACACGATCAACGTGAAGCCCGCGGAGCGCGTGTCGTTGCTGGTCACGGCGGATGCACCCGGCCGTTGGGCGTTCCACTGCCACGTGCTCTACCATATGGAGGTGGGAATGTTTCGCGAGGTACGCGTGAGTGCGCCAACGGGTCACGAGGGGCATCACGATGCCGCGTGAGCGCGGGGTGAAACGTGCCGTCATCGCCCTTCATCTTGCGATCGCGCTCTGTGGCGCGGGACGCGCCGCGTCCGCTCAGGTACGCGACAGCGTGCCGCACGCGGGGACGCACGGAATGGGTTGGGGTCGCGAGACCTTCGTGCTGACGGAAGTGCTCGAGTACGATCCATCGGGTGGCGAGCGTCCGATGCTGTTCGACGTGCTTGCCTGGACCGGCGGCGCGAGCCGTCGCCTGTGGTTCAAGGCGGATGGAAGCGCGGCCACGGTGGAGCGCGCGACGCACGGCGAGTATCAGCTGCTGTACGGCCGGATGTTGAGCCCGTGGTGGGACCTACAGCTCGGCGCGCGCGCGGACCTGCGTACCGCGCCAGGCGCGAACGCGACGCGGGCGGGTGCCGTGGTCGGCCTCCAAGGCCTCGCGCCTGGCTGGTTCGAGCTGGAACCGTCACTCTTCGTGACGTCAGGGGGGAACCTGTCGTTCGACCTGACGGCTTCGTACGATCTGTTCCTCACGCAGCGCGTGGTACTGCAGCCGCGCCTAGAGTCCACCGTGGCGCTGAAGGACGACGAAGCGTTCGGCATCGGACGCGGATTGAGCAGCACGTCATTCGCGTTGCGGACGCGATTCGAGATCCGTCGGGAGTTTGCACCATACGTGGGTGTGGTGTGGGAGCGCGGTTACGGACGCAGTGCGGAATTGGCGCGGCTGGCTGGTGAGTCCGCCGGAAACTCCCTCTTGGTTGCAGGCCTACGGTTGTGGCGGTAGCGCGGGAGGAGTGATGCATCACCCAGATGAGCGGAAACATTCGGCGCACGAACCGCGCCGTCATACAACGATCGCTGCCGGGCGCGCTGAGCGCGCAGCAGGTGTCGCACACGAGTCTGAGGCCCGACACGCCCAGCACTCTCACCACGCCGGCCACGACCGCCACGCCGGCCACAGCCCCGCGATGTTCCGCCAGAAGTTCTGGCTTTCGCTGCTCCTGACGATCCCCGTCGTCGTGTGGGCGGAACACATCCAGTCACTGGTCGGCTACACGGCGCCTTCATTTCCGTGGTCGCACCGACTACCGGCGGTGCTCGGCACCGCCGTCTTCTTCTACGGCGGACTGGTCTTCCTCCGCGGCGCCTGGGGAGAACTGCGCAGCCGGCTACCGGGAATGATGACGCTCATCTCCCTCGCCATCACCGTGGCGTTCGTCTTCTCGGCGGTCGTTGAGCTCGGGTTCATCGAGGCCGAGGCGTTATGGTGGGAGTCGGCAACGCTCATCACGATCATGCTCCTGGGCCACTGGATCGAGATGCGATCGATCTCCGAGGCCAGCGGCGCCCTGCAGGAGCTGGCGAAGCTGATTCCCGATATGGCGCATCGAGTGATCGAGAGCGGCGAGGAGGACGTCGCGGTCGGCGCGCTGCGTTCGGGCGACGTGCTGATCGTCCGGCCGGGCGAGAACATCCCGGCGGACGGAATCGTCCGGAAAGGACGAAGCGACGTCAACGAATCGATGATCACCGGCGAGTCGCGTCCGGTCACCAAGAACGAGGGCGCAGAGGTGATCGCCGGGACGATCAACGGCACGGGGTCGCTGCGCATCGAGGTGACCGGCACCGGCGACACGACCAAGCTCTCGGGCATCATGCGGCTGGTGTCCGATGCGCAGCGATCCAAGTCGCGTGTCCAGCACCTCGCGGACCGGGCCGCGCAGGTCCTGACCGTCGTCGCCATCGTCGCCGGAGCCGCGACCTTCGTGGCGTGGCAGTTGCTTGGCGCGCCGATCGACTTCGCGATGACGCGCCTGGTGACGGTCTTGGTCATCTCCTGCCCGCACGCGCTGGGGCTAGCGGTGCCGCTCGTCGTCGCCATCTCGACGACGCTCGGCGTACACGGCGGCCTTCTCGTGCGTGATCGTCGCGGATTGGAGGAGGCGCGGCTCCTCGATACGGTCATCTTCGACAAGACCGGCACGCTCACGCTCGGAGAGTTCCGCGTCGTGGATCTCGGGGTCCGCGAAGGGACAGCGCCGGATGACGCGCTGGCCATCGCGGCCGCGATCGAGACCGAGTCCGAGCACCCGATCGCCCGCGGCATCGTGAAGACGGCCGTCGAGCGCACGCTGGCGCTGCCGGGCGTCGTAGGCTTTAGGGCCATTCCAGGCCGCGGCGTGGAGGCGACAGTGAACGGAGCGACGTACCGCATCGGCGGCCCCGCCTTGCTGGAGCAGGTGGCTGCCGATGTGACCGAATCGCTCCGCAGCGTCGCGGAACATGCCGCGGCGCGGGGGCAGGCGGCCATCTACCTGTTGCACGAGAGGGCGGCAATCGCCGTGTTCGTCGTGGCCGATGCGATCCGGGAGGAGAGTCGTGCAGCCATCGACGCGCTGCACGCAGCAGGCATCGAGGTCGCGATGCTCACGGGCGACGCGGAACCCGTGGCGAAGGCGGTGGCCGCGGACCTCGGCATCGACACGGTATTCGCCCGAGTGCTCCCGGAGGATAAGGCGTCTCGGATGCGGGCCCTTCAGGCGCAGGGAAAGAAGGTCGCGATGGTGGGCGACGGCGTCAACGATGCGCCGGCGCTCGCCACCGCCGACATCGGCATCGCGATCGGCGCCGGCACGGACGTGGCGGTCGAGGCGGGCCACATCGTGTTGGTGCGTTCCGATCCGCGGGACATCCCTCGCATCGTGACGCTGTCGCGCGCCACATACCGGAAGATGATCCAGAACCTCTGGTGGGCCGCAGGCTACAACATCGTCGCGATTCCGCTCGCGGCGGGCGTACTGTCGGCGTGGGGCATCCTGCTGACGCCTGCCGTCGGCGCGGTCCTGATGTCGGCGAGCACGGTCGTGGTCGCGATCAATGCGCAGCTGCTACGGCGCGTGAGGTTGTGATATGACGATGCCGACGTCCTTCGACGTGTTGGCGGACCTGCGCTTGGCCGCGCTCGTCGGCGCGAACAGCATCGAAGACCAGCAGCGCGTCCAAAGAATCGCAGCGGAGGCCGCTGCTTCCTTCACCACGATGGCCCAGGTCCGGAACGGCGTCACGATCTTCGGATCGGCTCAGGCGGCGGCGGAAACGCGCTGGGGCGCACTGGCCGAGGAGGTGGCCGCGCAACTGGCTGCCGCCGGCTTCACGGTGATCACTGGCGGTGGTCCAGGGCTGATGGCAGCGGCGAACCGCGGCGCTCGCGGCGCGGGCGCCGCGTCAGTTGGCCTCACCATCGAGTTGCCGCACGACGAGCCGCCCAATGTCCATCTCACGCTCCGAGTGCCGTTCCACTACTTCTTCCTGCGGAAGCTCGCGCTGGTGCGCCACAGTTGCGCGTTCGTGCTCCTGCCGGGGGGATTCGGTACGCTCGACGAGCTGTTCGAGGCGCTGAATCTCCGTCGAACGAACCGACTGGAATCGTTCCCCGTGATCCTCGTCGGCGCGGAGTACTGGCTGGGGCTCGTCGCGTGGTTGCGCGACACGGCGGTTCCCGGCGGCACAATCACGCCAGAGGACGTTGCGGGCCTGACGGTCACGGACGATCCGCTCGAGGTCGTTGCGCGCGTGGCGCACTGTCACGCGACGCTTTGCCAGGCGCTCGGCATCGCCCTCCCGCCAAGCACGGGCGCACAATAGACCACTGACGCAGTGCAATCACGCCGAGCGAATGCATCCAGCTGTGGCGCGATTGCCGCACCGAGTCCGGTGTGACGACGCGGCCACGTTGGCGGGGCCGCTGAGGGTGAAACGTAGTCGTGGGAATTTACCTTACGTAAAATAGGGACATCGGCGACAGTCCGGCCACTGGCATCCGGCGAAGCTTCGTGAACCGTCGTGCCCGTGCCATCGGGGCAGGGCCACCCACCACGAAGGAGAGACACGTGAGCCGAGGGTTCAGACCAGTGCAGCGACGGATGATTGGGAGGCTCATCCAGTTCTCGATTCTGGGAGCGCTGGCGCAGCTGACGCCCCTTGAGGCGGTGCGTGCCCAAGCGAGCGCCGCGGCGGCGCGCGGACCGCAGGCTCCGAGCCTGTCGCTTTCGCAGCTCTACGCGGCGGCAGACAGCGTGAACCCGCGACTTCGAGCAGCGGCAGCTCGCGCGGACGCCGTTGCCGCGCAGGCCGTCACCGCGACGCGGCCGCCCGATCCGCGCGTCCAACTCGGCTTGATGAATCGGGAGTTGCCCGGACTCGCGCAGATGGATCCCCTGGGGATGACGCAACTGCAGGTGATGCAGATGCTGCCCACGGCCGGCAAACTGGGACTGTCGGCCACCGTTGCCCGAACGCGTGCGACGGCCGAGGCCTTCCGTGCGCGCGACCTGCGGTGGGAAGTGCGGGCCGCAGTGGCGGCGGCGTTCTACGAGCTGTATCGCGTCGAGCGGGCCGTCTCGATCGCTCGCGAGACGCGTCTCCTTCTGGAGAACGTCTCGGCCGTCGCCGACGCGATGTATCGCGTCGGCGAGGCTCCACAGGCTGACGTGTTGAAGGCGCGGGTCGAAGTGGCCCGAATGACGGAGGAGATCACGGTGATGGAGGCGATGCGGCGCGTCGCGCTCGCTCGCCTCGGCGGGCTATTGGACCGTTCGCTTGGAGACTCGACGCCGCCGGCGGCGCTGCCGACGTTCCCCACATCCCTGCCAACGCAGCCCGAACTGGAGGACATCGCCCTGCAGGGCCGCCCGATGCTGTTGGCTGGTGACGCGGAGGTCGCGGCGGCGGAGGCCGCACGCAGGCTCGCGTATCGGGAGCTCATTCCTGACGTGGAGCTAGGGCTCCAGTATGGCCAGCGCGCCGGTGCGACTGGCCCTGAGCGAATGGGAAGCCTGATGCTCGGGACTTCCGTCCCCATCTTCGCGCGCCAACGCCAACTGCCGATGCGCGCCGAGGCAGAAGCGATGCGGGCGATGGCAGTGGCCGATCTCACGGCGATGCGCGCCGAGACCCGCGCGCGCATCGGAGCGGCGTATGCCGAGTGGCAGCGTGCGCGAAATCTCCAAACGCTGTATCGGAGCACGGTGCTGCCGCAGGCGCGTGCTGCCGTAGAGGCGGCGCTCGCTTCCTATCGCGTCGGCGGCGTCAACCTGATGACACTGCTCGACAATCAGGTCACGGTGAATCGCTATGAGCAAGAGTTGGCGGCGATTGAGGCAATGGAAGGCGTGGCGCTGGCAGAACTGGAGATGTTGATGGGACGTGAACTCTTTGACGCAGCAGGCGGACGCGAAGCGCCGGGGGATCGATGATGAACGAGACAGGCACGCGCATCGGGTGGCGTGGCATCGCGCTGGGCACGCTCGTGCTGGCGGTGGCGGGCGGCGTGGCGTGGTGGGCGACACGCGACTCGAGCGCACCGGAGGCGGCGGCTGGCCACGCGCACGGCGCGTCATCGGCCGGCGGTACGTCAACTCCCGTGATGCTCGACTCCGCGCAGGCCACGCGTATCGGCGTGACGTACGCGCGGGCCGAGCAAGGCGCGCTACAGCTCGCTGTGCGTAGCGTGGGGCAAGTGACCTACGACGAGACACGGGTGCGCACCGTAAGCCTCAAGTTCGATGGGTGGGTGGAGCGGCTCTTCGTGGACTTCACCGGACGCGACGTGCGCGCCGGGGAACCCCTGCTGACCACCTACTCGCCGATGCTGGCGAGCGCAGAGGATGAGTTGGTGCTCGCCGGTCGTCTCGTCCGCGACGTGCAGAATGCGGACAGTGCCACCCGTGCGGGCGCGGAGCGCCTCTTGGTCGGCGCACGGACACGGTTGCGCAATTGGGATTTACCCGGCGAAGAGATCGCGCGCGTCGAGGCCAGCGGCGAGAGCCGCCGGACGCTCGAGATCCGCGCCCCGTACGACGGGGTGGTGGTCGAGAAGCTCGTCTTCGAGGGCCAGCGGGTGATGGCGGGCGATCCGCTCCTGCGCATCGCGGACCTGCGACGCGTCTGGGTGGACGCTGAGATCTTCGAGCGCGACCTCGCACTCGTTCGGCGTGGTCAGCGCGTCACGGTGGAGCTCGACGCGTTCCCGGGGCGCCCGCGCAGCGGGCCCATCGTATTCCTGCAACCCGTCGTGGATCCGCAGACACGGACGTTGCGCGTGCGCGTCGAGCTCGACAACTCGGACCGCCAACTGCGCCCAGGGATGTACGCGACGATCCGGCTGCGGGCAACGGCGTCGGCGGCGGCGGTGCTCGTGCCTCGTTCCGCGGTGTTGTCCACGGGACGACGGAACATCGTGTTTGTCCGGCTGGATGACGGGATGCTCGAGCCGCGTGAAGTCGTGCTCGGGCTCGCGTCGGACGACCGCATCGAGATCCGGTCCGGACTCGCCGTCGGCGAGTGGGTGGTCTCGTCCGCGACTTTCCTGGTGGATGCCGAATCCAACCTGGGGTCAGCGCTCGGCGGAATGGCTGAGATGCCCGGAATGGCGCCGCCGCCGAAGGTAGCACCGCCGCCGACTGCGCCGCCGACCACCCACGACCACTGAGGTCGCCAACGATGCTGAAGCGAATCATCGAGTGGTCGGTCCGCAACATCTTCCTCGTGGCGCTGGCGACGATTGCCGCGGTCGGGGGCGGCATCCTCGCGCTCCAGCGGACGCCGCTGGAGGCGCTGCCGGACCTTAGCGACGTGCAGGTGATCATTCAGACCGAGTACAGCGAGCAGGCGCCGCAGATCGTCGAGGACCAGGTCACGTATCCGATCGCCGCCGAGATGCTCAAGGTCCCGGGCGCTGAGGTGGTCCGCGGCTACTCGTTCTTCGGGGTCTCGTTCGTATACATCATCTTTGACGACGACACGGACCTCTACTGGGCGCGCAGCCGTGTGCTTGAGTATCTGAACGGCCTGAAGGGCCGTCTCCCCGCGTCCGTCTCGCCTGCCCTCGGACCCGACGCGACGGGGCTGGGCTGGGTGTACCAGTACGCCCTTGAGGACACGACCGGTCGCCTCGACCTGGCGGAACTGCGCGCGCTCCAGGACTGGTACCTGCGCTACGAGCTGACGGCGGTTCCCGGTGTGTCGGAGGTTGCGACGGTCGGCGGCTACGAGAAGCAGTATCAGGTGGATCTGGACCCGGCGAAGCTGTTGGCCTACCGCATTCCGGTGACCCGCGTGATGCAGGCCATCCAGGCGTCGAACGCCGATATCGGGGCGATGGTCGTCGAGCTCTCGGAGCGGGAGTATATGGTACGCGGACTCGGTTACCTGAAGTCGCTGCGCGACATCGAAAGCGTCGTGGTAGGCGCGACCGATCGCGGCACGCCGATCCGCGTAGCCGAGGTGGGGCGCGTGTCGGTCGGGCCGGCCATTCGGCGCGGCGTGGCAGAGCTCGACGGCCGTGGCGATGCCGTGGGTGCGATCGTCGTGATGCGATTCGGGGAGAATGCCCTGACCACCATCGAGCGCGTGAAGGCGCGCATCGCGCAATTGACGCCGGGTCTTCCGGCGGGCGTGGTCATCCGACCGGTCTACGACCGCAGTGACCTCATCCAGCGCGCCATCAGCAACCTCCGGTTCAAGCTCTTCGAGGAGAGTCTCGTCGTCGCGCTGGTCTGCATCGTGTTCCTGCTGCACGCGCGGTCGGCGCTCGTCGCGATCATCACGCTTCCGGTGGGAATCCTCATGGCATTCATCGCGATGCGATATGTCGGTGTCGGTGCGGACATTATGTCGCTCGGCGGCATCGCCATCGCCATCGGCGCGATGATCGACGCCGCGATCGTGATGATCGAGAACCTGCACAAGCATCTCGAGCGGGCGGTGCTGGCAAAGGAGCCGAATGCTCAGTCGCGCTGGCTGGACACTGGCCGCCTCACGCGTGCCGAGCGATGGCAGGTGGTCATAGACTCGGCGAAGGAGGTCGGGCCCGCGCTGTTCTTCTCGCTGTTGATCATTACCGTGTCGTTCCTGCCCGTGTTCACGCTGGAGGGTCAGGAGGGTCGCTTGTTCCGGCCGCTGGCGTACACGAAGACGTTCGCGATGGCCGCCGCGAGTCTGCTCTCCGTCACGCTGGTTCCGGTGGCCATGGGTCTGTTCGTCCGCGGGCGCATCTACCGTGAGGCCGCGAACCCGGTCAACCGTTGGCTGATGCGGGCCTATCATCCGTTGATCACGTTCGTCCTGCGGCATCGCTGGCCTGTCGTCGTGGCGTCTGCGGCGACCGTGATCCTGACGTGGATCCCCTGGGCACGCATCGGCAGCGAGTTCATGCCGACGCTCGAGGAGGGCACCATCCTGTATATGCCGACGACCTTGCCCGGCGTGAGTGTTGCGAGGGCGCGCGAGCTGCTCCGGCTGCAGGATGGGATTCTCCGTGGCTTCCCCGAGGTCGAGCACGTGTGGGGCAAGGCCGGACGCGCCAACACGGCGACCGACCCTGCGGGCCTGGATATGATCGAGACCACCATCTCTCTGCGGCCTCGCGACCAGTGGCGCGAGGGAATGACCTACGACCGTCTCGTCGCCGAGATGGACTCGGCGGTGCGTTTGCCGGGCGTGACGAACGCGTGGACGATGCCCATCAAGGGGCGCAACGATATGCTCGCGACCGGGATTCGCACGCCGGTCGGCGTCAAGGTGTTCGGGCCTGACTTGAGGGAACTGGAGCGGCTCGGCAAGGAGATCGAGCAAGCCGTACGGATGGTGCCGGGGACGCGCACGGCGTTCGCTGAGCGTGCGGTGAGTGGCTACTACCTCGACATCGAGATCGACCGCGAGGCCGCCGCGCGACACGGACTCAACGTCGGTGACGTGCAGGCGGTGATTGCCACGGCGATCGGCGGGATGACCATTACACAGACCGTCGAGGGTCGCCAGCGGTTCGGAGTGCGGGTGCGGTACCCGCAAGAACTCCGCGACTCGCCGGAGCGCCTGGCCGCCGTGCTGGTGCCGGTCGCGCACGGGTCGTCCGCCGCCGCGGGCGCAGGGGCGATGCCGGGAATGGGCAGCATTGCTGTCGGCGCTTCCGGCGGTCCAGCGCAAGTACCGCTCGGTCAACTCGCGCGCATCTCGCCGGTCGCGGGGCCGATGGTCGTCCGGACTGAGGGGGCGATGCCCACGGCGTGGGTGTACGTGGACGTCGTGGACCGTGATATCGGGAGCTACGTCGCGGAGGCGCAACGCGCTGTCGCGGCGCAAGTCACCGTACCGACGGGCTACTCGGTGGTGTGGAGCGGACAGTACGAGTATATGGAGCGCGCCAAGGAACGAATGAAGGTCGTGATCCCCGCGACGCTTGCGCTGATCTTCCTGCTCCTCTACCTGAACTTCGGGAACGTCGGCGAGTCGCTGATCGTGATGCTCTCGCTCCCCTTCGCACTGGTCGGCGGCCTCTGGTTCCTCTGGCTCCTCGGCTACAACTGGTCAGTCGCGGTGGCCATCGGATTCATCGCGCTCGCCGGTGTGGCGGCGGAGACTGGCGTGGTGATGCTCATCTACCTCGACCACGCGTGGGCAGCGCGCACGGCAGAGGGTCGACGGGCCACACTCGCCGACCTCTACGACGCGGTGATCGAGGGCGCGGTCGAGCGCGTGCGCCCAAAGCTGATGACCGTGACAGCGATCATGGGCGGCCTCCTGCCGCTGCTGTGGGGTACCGGCGCAGGCGGAACCGTGATGCGTCGCATCGCGGCTCCGATGATCGGGGGGATGGTGTCGAGCACGGTCCTGACGCTGTTGGTGATTCCAGCCGTGTACTCACTCTGGAAGGAGCGCGGCGTATTTCGCGGAACGCACGGGTTGCTCGTGCAGGAGGGAGAATGAGCTCTGTGCCCTGATTCAACGGACGGACTGGTGCGACACAAGTGCAGGCAGGCAGGTGCAACCTCAACTCGGAGCAGACAATGCGTTACAACAGGGTTCATTCGTGGAGCGGCGCCATCGCGCTCGCGGCCGCGACTGCGGTGCCGGCGACTGCGGGCGCGCAGGCAGTGGATACCGCGCAGGCGCGCTTCCAGCCGCAGAACGTCATTCAGTATCTGCGGCCGCAGGACAAGAGAGGGCTGAATATGTTCGAGACGCCGAAGGTGGCCGGAGCCGCCTACACCGGCTTTGCGCTGCAGTGGGGCGCAGCGTTTACGCAGCAGTTCCAGGCGCTGTCGCACGAGAACTCCGCCGACTCGGTCGCTGTGGCCGCCGTGGCACCGTCGCCCGGCAGTGCGGGAAGCGCTGCCATCGCCAATCGCAACCGGCTGATGGAGATCGGCAACGGCTTCAACAATGCGACCGCGAACATGTATCTCCACGCGCAGCTGGCGCCCGGGGTACGCGTGCAGCTCACCAGCTATCTCTCGGCGCGACGCCACAACGAGACGTGGGTGAAGGACGGCTTCCTCCAGATCGACGAGTCCCCAATCGACGTGCCATTGTTCAACAGCATCATGAAATACACGACGCTGAAGATCGGGCACTTTGAGATCAACTACGGCGACTTTCACTTCCGCCGCACCGACAACGGCCAGGCGCTGTACAACCCGTTCGTCGGCAACCTGATCCTTGATGCCTTCACGACCGAGGTCGGGGCGGAGGCCATCGTCCAGAAGGGAGGGCTGTTCGGCGTCCTCGCCCTGACCAACGGAGAGATCCGCGGGAACATCCAGCGCCCGGACAGCCGGGAGCCGGCATTGATGTTCAAGGCCGGGGTGGATCGACAGTTGAACAACGACCTGCGCGTGCGCCTCTCGGGCTCGTACCGCACGCAGACGGGGGCAATCAATAACACCTTCTACAGTGGAGACCGTGCCGGGTCGCGGTACTACTTCGTGCTCGAGAACTACGTGGCGACGGAGACCGCGAATGCCTCGTCCGGAATGTTGAACCCCGGATTCAGCGACGCGGTCCGGGCGTACATGATCAACCCCTTCATCAAGTACCGGGGACTCGAGTTCTTTGGCGTCTACGAGACGGCGACGGGACGCGGCCAAGAGGTGGCAGGAGTGGCTCCACCCGAGCGCGACGTCACGCAGCTGATGGGTGAGCTTGTGTACCGCTTCCTGCCGGGTGAGAAGCTGTTCGTCGGCGGACGGTGGAACAGCGTCACTGGCGACCTCGGTGGCGCGAACACGGACGTCAAGGTGACGCGCACGAACTTCGGTGGCGGCTGGTGGATTACACCGAGCTTGCTGCTGAAGGCGGAGTACGTGAATCAGACGTACGACGGGTTCGCGAGCACGGACATCCGGAACGGCGGGCGCTTCAAAGGCTTCATGCTCGAGGCGGTCACGGCGTTCTGAAGTGCAGGACCGCGGCTGAGTGCGCAGGCTGTGGCGCTCAGCCGCGCGCTACGCCAGCGAGCAAAGTGCGCGGCGCACGCGGCGGCGGGCGCCGCGCGATATTCACGGGATTGTTGATGATGAAGCAGCGTAGACGGCATGGTGGAGTGGATACCGCGTTCCAGCATGCCGGCGCTCGGCGGAGCAAGAAGAACTTCGAGTCTTTGGGGCGAGTCGGATCGGGTGGATTCAGGTAATCAACGCAACACCTGCTGAATCCTCTCGGCGGGCGTCCGCCAGTCGAGGGTCTCGCGGGGCCGGCCGTTGAGGCGGTCGGCGACGGCATCCAACTGCCGCTGCGTGAAGGTGGAGAGATCCACGCCTTTCGGGAAGTACTGCCGGAGCAGGCCGTTGGTGTTCTCGTTTGACCCCCGTTGCCAGGGGCTCTGCGGATCGCAGAAGTAGACCTGGACCCCGGTCGCCACGGAGAAGACCCGATGGTGCGCGAGCTCGGTCCCGCGATCCCAGGTGAGCGAGCGCTTCAGGTGCGTCGGCAGCCGCTTGATCTGCCGGATCAGCGCGGGGATCACGGTCGTCGTCTCCTTGCTGGGCACGCGCACGAGGATGACGAAGCGCGTCGCGCGCTCGACGAGCGTCGCGATGTAGCTATTGTCCCGCCCGGCGATGAGGTCGCCTTCCCAATGGCCAGGGACGGCGCGATCGGCGACCTCCGGCGGTCGCTGGCTGATCGGGATCGCGTCGACGATCTGGCCGCGGCCTTGCCGTTTGCGGGTCGCCGTGCGTGCCACACGCACGACGCGGCGCCGCCGCAGCTCCTGCGTCAGTTCCTTCTTCAGCACGTTGCGTGACTGAATGTAGAGCGACTGATAGATCGTCTCGTGCGACACGTGGAGCTCCGGGGTGTGCGGCGCGATGCGGCGCAGCCACCGACTAATCTGCCGCGGGGACCACTGCAGGCGCAGCTTCGCGGCGACGAGCCGTCGGAGCGGGCGATGCGTCGCGAGCCGGCAGACCTTGGGCCGCCGCGCCTCGACCCACGCCGCAATGTCGGCTCGCATCGCACAATACACGTCGCGGCCGCCATGGCGCTCGACCTCGCGCGAGATGGTCGAGGGCGCGCGCCCGAGCCATCGCGCAATCAGCCGGAAGCTCGAGCCCCGCGCCAACGCCCGCTCAATGGCCTCCCGATCCGCGAGCGCCAGCTGGTGCGGCGACCGGATGCGCTGGCGGGGGGCGATCCCGCCGGCCTCGCGAATGATGAAGTGGACCGAACCCGGAAGCTTCCCGAGTCGCTCCGCGATCCCGCGCCGCGAGACGCCCTCGCGATGCCACATCCATAGAAGACCGCGCTGCTCCGCGGTGAAGCCACGCGGACTGATGCTCCTGGGTTCCATGCACACCTCCATGCTGTGAAAGATGGATGGTGTTGCACTGACCCCCTGACTCCGGGCGGCATAACGTTTGGTTGTGCTGTGGGCACCCAGTAAGATGCGGCGGCGAAGCCGCCGCTTCCATACCGTGACCATCAGCACCAACCTTCGTTAGCCCGCGCGAATTCATAAACTAAGTGCAACACGGACCGGGATCCCGCAAGCACGCGCGGTGACCTGGGCAACGCTAGGCTTCAATCCTCCGCCAAGAGAAAGGAAGCCATGACGTATACCCAGATCACCGCTGCCGAAAGGTACGCGATTGCCCTGCTGCGCAAGCAGGGGCACACCTGCCGGCAGATCGCGGCGCTGCTCGGCCGGGCCCCGAGCACCATCAGCCGTGAGGTGCGGCGGAACGTGTGGCGCTGGGACGGGCGCTCCTACTGGGCGCAGCGCGCGCACGAGTACGCCGTCGCGCGCCGGCGCCGGTCCCGCCGCAACGCCCACTTCACGCCGGACAACTGGGCGCTCGTGGAGTCGGTGCTGCGCGAGGACTTCAGCCCCGAGCAGACC
>CAZPJF010000009.1:0-23233 GCA_964586095.1 uncultured Gemmatimonas sp.
GGCTGCACGATGTGCATCCCCTTGTCGAGGAACTCGAGGTCCTTGGCCTCGTGCGTGGCGCCGAGGAGGTTGGAGTCCGTCGAGTAGGCCTTCTCGACGCTCATCTTGTACTGGAAGCCGTTGGCGATGAGGTACTCGCTCATCTCCTTGCGGCCGCCGAGCTCGTCGATGAAGCGCTGGTCGAGCCAGGGCTTGTAGACCTTGAGGTTGGGGTTCGTGAGCAGCCCGTAGCGGTAGAAGCGCTCGATGTCGTTCCCCTTGAAGGTCGAGCCGTCGCCCCAGATGTGGACGTCGTCCTCGCGCATCGCGGCGACGAGCATGGTGCCGGTCACCGCGCGGCCGAGGGGCGTCGTGTTGAAGTACGTCTGCCCGCCGGTGGAGATGTGGAACGCGCCGGCCTGGATCGCGGCGATGCCCTCGGCGACCAGCTGGTGGCGGCAGTCGACGAGGCGCGCCTTCTCGGCGCCGTAGCCCATCGCCTTGCGCGGGATCTCGTCGTAGTCCGCTTCGTCGGGCTGGCCGAGGTTGGCGGTGTAGGCGAACGGGACGGCGCCCTTGGCGCGCATCCAATGGAGTGCGGCGCTGGTGTCGAGTCCGCCCGAGAAGGCGATGCCGACCTTCTCGCCGACGGGCAGGCGCTGCAGGATCGTGGCCAAAGCTGGGGCTCTCCGGCTGGGAAGAGGGTTGGGTCCGGAGCGAAAGCTAGTCGGTCGGGGAACCGGCGCGGTCGCGCACGGCCGGGCTCAGCGCGCCCCCCGGCACGTCGCGCGGCCTCAGGGCTGCCCGGTCGTCCGCACGCGCTCGATGAGCGCCCGCAGCCCCGCGCTCGGCTCGAGCCCCAGCTCCTGCTGCAGCCGGATCCGGAAGGCCTCGTACTCGGCGACGGCGAGCGCGGGACGGCCGGCCAGCGCGAGGGCCCGGATCGCCCGGCCCGCCGCCGACTCGTCCAGCGGCTCCAGCAGCAGCGCGTGCCGCGCCGCGACGACCGCCAGGCTCTGGTCGCCCGACGCCTCCGCGGCGCGCGAGACGGCCTTGGCGCACCGCACGGCCCGCGCGCGGAGCCGTGCCCGCTCGGCGGCGAGCCAGTCGTCGAACTCGTTGCAGCCGTCGAGATGGAAGCCGGGCAGCAGGTCGCCGCCGTAGCGGGCGAGCGCGCGCTGGTCCTCCCCCGCCTCCGCGAGCGCCTCGAAGCGCGCCGCGTCGGACTCGAAGAGCGCGTGGTTCAGCCCGACCTCCTCGGTCCCGCGAGTCACCACCGCCTCCTCGCCGAGGTGCCGGCGCAGGAAGGAGAGCGCCTGGCTCAGCGCGCCCCGCGCGTGCGCCTCGTCGAACTCCGGCCAGAAGCGCAGGAGGAGCGCCTCGCGGCGGTGCAGGCGCGGCGGCGGGTCGACCAGCAGGTAGGTGAGGAGCGCGAAACGCTTGGGCTGCGCGAGGAGCGCGTCGAGGCTCGACCCGTCGGTGGTGCGCAGCGCCGTCTCACCCAACACACGCAGCTGGAAGGGCACGGGACTCCGGGTCAGACCCCGGTCAGGGGACGGTCGGTGGGCGGTGAACGGGGCCGAATATGCTCCCTCTCGCAAGCCGAGGTCAACGCGACCGCGGCACCCGCATCACTCCCCACAGGAGGGCACCATGACCCGTTTCCTCAGCACCCCCATCGGTCGCGCCACCATGCTGGCCGTCGCCGGCGCCGCCATCGCGACCACCACCTCGGCGCAGGCCCCGCGGGCGATCCTCCGCGGGCCGGCCGCGATCTCCTCGATCGACCGCGAGGTCGAGGCGGTCCGCGGCAGCTCCCGGCTCACCTACGCCGAGGCCTCGGCGCTCGTCTCGCGGACCGTCGAGGCGGACCGCCTCATCCTCGCCGGCCAGCTGCAGGAGGCCACGCGCATCCTGCGCGAGGTGATCCGGGCCCAGCGCGAGGCACAGTCGTACCCGCGCGCCGCGATGCAGCGGCTGGCCCATGCGCAGTACGCGCTCGACGACGTGCCGCAGGCGGCGCGCACCCTGCTCACGCTCGCGGACGAGGCGCGCGCGGTGTCCGATCCGGTCACCGAGTTCGACGCGCTGGTCGACGCCTCCGTGCTCTACCAGGCCCTGGGCGATCCGACGTACCAGGCCGCGATTGGGACGCGCATCAAGCAGCTGCTCAACTCGCCGGCGATCCCGGCGGAGACGCGGGAGCGCGTGACGCGCACGCTGCCTCAGCTGTGAAGGGGTGAGGCGGACGGCGCACTCGGCGGGGTGGCCCTCACGGGTCACCCCGTCGTTCGTCGTGCGGTGGCGGCCGGTGGTCCGCCGGGGCCGGTGAGGCCCGCGACGTCAGACGGGCGGCGTGGCGTCCCGCGGCGGGAGCACGATGATCATCGGCTCGTCGTCGCGCCCGAGGCGGACCTCGACGCGGGTCGGCGTGATGATCCGCAGGCGGTAGGTGCGACCGGCCTGGAGCACGATCCCCGGCCGGATCACCTCGCGCTTGGAGGCGTTGGGCGACGGCGGGAAGGTCGCGCGCGTCCGCCAGAGCGTCTCGCCCGTGATCACGTCCTCCACGACCAGCTCCTCGGCGCCGGAGAGCTGACGGCCGGAGATGGCGACGAGGCGTCCGTCGACGTCCGGCGTCCAGTACCAGGCGCCGGCCGCAGAGTCGACCAGCAGGCCCGTGCGGTTCAGCTGCAGGTCCGGGCGCACGGCGACGACGGCGAGCCGGGTGTTGGACACGCCGAACGCCTCGTAGTCGATGCTGATCCGGAGCTCCGCGTCACGGCCGGCGCCGGAGGGCACCAGGGCCTGGACGGTGATGGAATCGCCGACCTCGAGCCGGATGCCGTAGGGGCGCGGCAGCTCGATCATCGGCCGGTCGTGCCGGAGCTGGGCGAGCCGCGACTCGTGCGGCCGGTCCGGCCGCGGCGGGCTGATGATGACCGCCGCCGACCAGCCCAGCGGCGCGCCGTCGAGCTCGCCCCCGAACCGGTGGAGGATCATGGCCTGGGGCACCGGCACGGTGATCGACCGGACCTCCACCCCGGCCACGCGGGCGACGGAGACCTCGCGGGCCGGCAGGGTGAGGACCATCCGGCGCGACGACAGGTCGCCGTCGACCGCGGCCTGGGCCGGGAGCGAGGGCAGGGTCAGCGCGGCCAGGGTGGCCAGGCGGCGGAGGGTCTGGGACTGCGGGAGCTTGGGCGACATCAGTGGGGGTCTCCGGGTGAGGCACGCTGCGCGTCCTTGCGCGAGTGCATGGTGCCACTCCGGTGTCGTCCATACGATGCGTCGGACGACGTAGTTCCAGGACAACGTTGACGTAGGTCGGTACGGACAGATATTCCCCGACGTGATCAGGCGTTCCCTTCCCCCTGCCCTGGCAGGGGCCGTGCTCCTGGCCGCCGTGCCCGCGCTGCTGGGGGCACAGCAACGGCCGCCGGTCGACGGCGGCATCACCACTTCTCTGGGTCTCCCGCAGGTCTGGCAGTGGACCGCGGGGGTCTCGAGCCGTTCGCTGAACCATGCCGCGGACATCGGGAGCCCCACGCACGTGCGGCTGGGGGTGCATCACCCGCTCGGCAACCCCGTGGTCAGCGGGCTGACCCTGCACCTCGAGGGGTACGCGGGCGCCGCGAAGGGGGTCGGCGAGGGGGGCATCCGCACCCGGGTCATGGCCCCGATCTTCCGCGTGGGCGTCGGCCTCGACCATGACCTGCGGCGCGAGCGCACCGACGTCGCGTACACCTTCGTCCATCCCGCGCGCCGGGGCGGCCTCTTCCGCGACGGGTCGCGGCTCCGGTTCGACTACATCCCCTCGCGGGGCAACTCGTTCTCGCTGGGGATCGACATCCCGGTGAACCGCTCGGTGCCGACGGGCCGGACGCGCCCGCCGCGGGACCACGTCCGGCTGCGCGGGCCGTGGGCGCAGCCGGCGGAGGCGCACCTCCAGCATCCGGCGTCCCGGGCGCCGATGGCGGACGTGGCCGAGGCCGCGCGCGCGATCCGGCTGCTCGCAGTGCCGTTCCTGGGTCGCGACGCGCCGCGGGCGGGCCCGGCCGGCGTGATGCCGCTGCCGTCGTCGTTGCGCGCGCTCGATTCCGCGCTCGCCGCGGGGCACGGCGCGGGGGGGAACGGCGCCGGCGGCGCGCGCACGATCGAGACCGAGACCCGGCGCTATCACGCCGCGATCGAGCGCGCGCTGGCGGCGGTGGTCGACCCGCCGGGGACGCCCGACGCCGAGCGGCGCGCACCGCGCATCGCGGCCCAGCTGCGGCGGCTCCTGCTGGAGGAGGTCCTCCTGCCGTACGACCGGCTCATCGGCCAGAACCGCGCCCCGGACACCATCCGCGGCTTCGCGCTGCACGCCGAGGGGGTCTTCCTGCGCTGGCTGCACGCGGAGGGCGGGCTCTCGGGCGACGAGTCGCGGCGCACGCTGGTGGTGTTCACCGAGCTGCTCGACCTGCTCGAGCGGGAGCGCGCGGCGCTGGCGCGCACCTGGCGCGAACCCCGGTTCGTCTGGCTGCCGCTGCAGTACGCGCTCCGCCCGGAGGACCACGACACGCAGGCCGAGCTCGACGCGATCGTCGCGCTGGCGACGGGCGAGCCGTTCACGGACGGCAACGCGGTCTCGTACGTGATGAACGAGCAGTTCCAGCTGCAGCTGAGCCGGACGATCCGCGCCGCCGAGGAGTACCACGTGCTCGTCACGCACGATTTCCGCGGCCTCGACGACGTGAACGACCCGGACGAGGTGGCGTTCCGGCAGGTGGTCTGGGCGTACCTGGCCGCGATGACGCAGCGGGTGCGCGAGTACGACCGCACGGGGCGCTTCCCCACGTACATGATCCTGCACGACCAGTGGTACTTCTCGCTGCGCGAGGCCCCGCTCTTCCTGCGGCTGCTCGAGGACCCGCTGCGGCACGAGGTGCGGCTGCCGCGCGCGTTCCGCGCGTGGGAGGACACGCTGCGCGCCGCGCAGGCGGAGCTGCGGGCCGCCCTCGCCGGGTCGTCGCTGCTGGAGCTGCAGCGCCGGCAGTACGGTGACGCGTGGCTGCGGAACCTCATCAAGGTCCACATCAACGTCACCAACCGGACGGACCCCACCTTCTGGAGCTGGTCGCTGATCCCTGGCCTCCCGATCGGCGACGAGATGCTGCGGGACCACCGCAAGCTGGTGTTCTACGACATCTCGGAGGAGGACCCGTACCGCGGCGAGGCGCTCTACACGGGCGCGGGGGTGGGCGAGCACTACACCAACATCACGTGGGAGGACCGCTCGCTGCTGGTGAACGGCCCCGCGCTGCTCGGCCTCAAGGCCGCGGTGCGGGAGCTGCTGCTGGGGCACGGGATCCCGCCGGCGCGGATCCCCTACGCGCTGCAGCCGCGGCCCCGGGCGCCCGACTACGAGGCGCGCATCGCCGCGCGCGTCGCGCGCGACGAGTTCCGCCTCCGCGCGATGGGCGTGCACAACGGCTCCGGCTACACCGCCAAGCACGTGAACGTCGCCAAGGCGGTGGTCTACACGCTGATGCCGCCGGGCTCGGTCGCGCTCGTCCCCGACTCGTTCTGGAACAGCGAGTTCTGGGGCGCCGCGCTCTTCGGCGCCTCGCTGCGCGGCGTGCGCGTGCTGCTCATCGCGCCGTCGCAGCGCACGAACTCGGTGGACAACTTCGGCCTGCACGTCCTGAGCCGCGAGCTGCTCTCGCGCCTGCTGGGGGCGGGCGCGGCCTTCGCCGGCCCGATCGCCTCGGCCGGCGGCCTCCTGCGCATCGGCGTGTTCGACACCGACAACGACATCACCGACATCCCGGAGAAGGTGGCGGGCATGGTGGCCACCTTCGAGCGCGAGCCCTGGCTGCGCGACCTGTTCGCGTTCGCGCCGGAGACGTACCGCGAGCTGGAGCGGTCGCGCGACAACATCGCGCCCCTCGACATGAGCCCGGACGACAGCGCGGAGTTCGAGGGCGACCTCACCACCAAGATCCACCTCAAGGCGAACCTCTTCGCGTCGCGCGAGGCCTGGACCCTCGTGGCGAGCCCCGCCTGGGGCCGGATGATGTACTCCTTCATCGACCAGCGCGTCTCGCAGGTCCAGGGGCGGCTCGTCTCGCTCGGCACGATGGAGTCCAGCGAGGCCCCGCTGATCGACGTCGGCACCGGCGACGTGAGCGACTGGCACCGCGGCCTCCCCGAGGCGGCGCGCGAACGCGTGGTGTTCTACACGATCATGGGCTCGCAGAACCAGAACGCGCGCTCCATGCTCCTCGACGCGGAGGACGCGCTGGTGGTGTCGACCTGGCCGAGCGTCCTGCCGTTCATGGACGTGATGCTGCTCGTGGGGGAGAGCCACTGGGTCACGACGCAGGCCGAGCTGGACCGGTTCCTCCCGCCGCTCGGGCCGATCAAGACGTTCACGGCGCGCTGGGCCCGGCTGGCGTTCTAGGGCGCGGCGCGCGTCCCGGCGCTCAGTCCTCGAGCCGGAAGCGGTCGGCGTCGAGGTACGCGGGGAAGCGACGGCGGTGCGCGTCGAGCGCGGCGCGCGCGAGCGTCACGGTCACGACCTGCGGCGCCGCATCGCACTCGTGGAGCACCTCCCCCGCCCCGTCGATCGCCGCGCTGCCGCCGAGGTACGGGTGCCCGTTGCCGTCGGTGCCGGCACGGTTCACGCCGACCACGCAGGCGAGGTTCTCCATGGCCCGCGCGCGGAGCAGCGTGCGCCACACCTCGTGGCGGGGCGCGGGCCAGTTGGCGACGAAGAGCAGGAGGTCGTAGTCGAGCGCCGCCGGTGGCTCGGCTCCGCCGGCCTCGGCGGCGCACACGCGGTTGCGGGCGAAGACCGGGAAACGCAGGTCGTAGCAGACGAGCGGGCAGATGCGCCAGCCGCGGTGCGTCACGACCAGCCGGTCGCGCCCGGCCGTGTAGCGTTCCTGCTCGCGCGCCATGCGGAAGAGGTGGCGCTTGTCGTACACATGGAGTTCGCCGTCCGGCAGGGCGAAGAGCAGCCGGTTGAACACCGCCTCGCCCACGCGGCACTGGATGCTCCCCGTCACGGCGGCGTCATGCGCGCGCGCGAGCGCCCGCAGCCACGCGACGGTCTCGCCCTCCATCGACTCGGCCGTCGCCACCGCGTCGTTCGAGAACCCCGTGGAGAAGGTCTCGGGCAGGACGATCAGGTCGGTCGCGAGGTCCGGGGCCAGCGCCGCCGCGATCCGCGCGCGATTGGCGGCGGGATCGTGCCAGACGGTGTCGTGCTGGACCAGCGTGACGCGCAGGTCTTGGCCGCTCACAGCGCCGCCAGCCGGGCGATCCCGGCGTCGAGCGTGGCGTCGTGCTTGGCGAAGCAGAGACGGACGAGGCGCGGCGATGCCGGGGCGCCGGCCTCGCGCGCTCCGCGCGCCCGGGGTGGCGCTGGCTCCGCCGGACTTCCATAGAAGGGCGAGAGCGGGATGGTCGCCACGCCGTGGGTCACGCAGAGCCACCGCGCGAACTCCGCGTCGGGGAGGTCGCTCACCGCGGAGTAGTCGACGAGCTGGAAGTAGCCCCCCGGGACGGGCAACGGACGGAACCGCGTCCGGGAGAGCGCCGCGGCGAAGCGGTCGCGCTTGGCTTCATAGAAGGCGCCGAGCCGCTCGTGGTGCTGGGGCTCCTCGCGCAGCATGGTGGCGAACGCGTGCTGCGCGGGCGTGTGGGTCGCGAAGGTGTTGTACTGGTGCACTTTCCGGAACTCGGCCGTGAGCGCCGCCGGTGCGATGCAGTAGCCCACCTTCCAGCCCGTGCAGTGGTAGGTCTTGCCGAAGCTCGAGACGACGAACGCGCGCTCGGCGAGCGCCGGGTGCCGCAGCACGCTCTCGTGCCGCGCGCCGTCGTAGGTGATGTGCTCGTAGACCTCGTCGCTGATCACGAGCAGGTCGTGCCGCCCGGCGAGTGCGGCGAGCGCATCCAGGTCGCCGCGCGACCAGATCGCGCCGGTGGGATTGTGCGGCGAGTTGACGATGATCGCACGCGTGCGCGCCGTGACGGCGGCCGCGACCCGGTCCCAGTCGACCGCGAAGTCGCGCGCGTCGAGCGGCACGTGGCAGGCGCGCGCGCCGGCGAGCGTGATCGCCGGCTCGTACGAGTCGTAGGCCGGGTCGAGGACGATGACGTCGTCGCCGGGATGCGCGGCCACCTGGATCGCGTTGAAGAGCGCCTCGGTGGCGCCGCTCGTGACGGTGACCTCGTGTGCCGGGTCGGGCCGATGGCCGTAGCAGCCGCGGGTCTTGTCGGCGATGGCCTCGCGCAGCGCGGGGAGGCCGGCCATGGGCGCGTACTGGTTGTGCCCGTCGCGGACCGCGCGCGCGAGCGCCTCGGCGAGGCGCGGCGGGAGGTCGAAGTCGGGGAAGCCCTGCCCCAGGTTCACCGCGCCGTGCTCGGCGGCGAGCTGGGACATGACCGTGAAGATGGTGGTGCCGACGGCGGGGAGCTTGGTGCGGAGCACGAGGGAAAGGTAAGGCGGCGCGCGCCCTCGGGGGCCGCACACTGTCGGGGGTCGCACACTGTCGGGGGCCGCACACTGTCGGGGGCCGCACACTGTCGGGGGTCGAATGCGGACGTAGATTCCGCTCTCACCTCGTCCGCCCCTGCCGATGCCCGTGCGCCAGACCCCGTTCCGCATCCTCTGCCTGTGCGCCACGAACGCGGCGCGGAGCCAGCTGGCGGAGGCGATCATCGAAACGCGCGGGCAGAAGCGTCCGCAGGGCGTGGTGCTCGCCGAGAGCGCCGGTACCAAGCCGGCGAGCAAGGTGAACGAGTACGCGATCGTCACGCTCGGCTTCCATGGGATCGGCTGGGCGCGGCGCGCGACCAAGGGGCTCGACGCGTTCGCCGGCCAGGCCTTCGACCTGGTGATCACGCTCTGCGAGGAGTCCGCCAACGCCTGCCCGCGCTTCCCCGGCGCGCTGGCGCAGGTGCACTGGCCGCTGCCGGACCCTGCGTCGAGCATCGCGCCGGCGACCGCGCGGGCGAACTTCGCGGCGAGCTTCGATGCGCTCGTGGCGCGGATCAATCCGCTGCTGCGGCTGCCGCTGGAGTCGCTCACGCCCGAGGAGCTCACGGCGAAGGCGCAGGCGATCCATGACGGGCTCGTGGCGCCGAAGCGCCGGAGCTCCGGGCGGCTGCGCCGCCCCACGTAGCATCCGGCGGCGGCGCGCCCGCCGCGCGCCCGCCGCGTGCGCAGCGCCGCGGCAGCCTCGGCTCCCGCCCCCACCACCGCGCGTACAAAGTGACGCGTCGTACTCCGTGACGCACGGCCTGCCGCACCCCGACCGGCAGGCATACCCTCCCTGCGTCCGACGGGCCCACCACGCCCCGAGGATCTCGCCCGCGATGCGCACTCAAGTTCTGCGCCGACCGGTCGAGGCTGTGAGGGAGCTGCTCAGAGCAAACCCGTCGAAAGACGGCGACGCAGAGCCACGGGGCTACCGCGGGATCACCCGCCACGCCAGCCGAGCCGCCAGCCCACGGACCCACTGGGTCACTGGCCGGCGGCTCTCTGCTTTCCCGGCCAGAGGATGTTCAACTCCCTGCCCGAGGAGCAGCCATGCCGTACCTGTCCAAGCTCGTGAAGCGCATCACCCTGGGGTGGTGTCTGCTCGCCAGCGCCACCGCCTGCGGCGTCCCTGACGCCGAGACGGCCACCGAGCCGGAAGCACCGGCTCCCGCCACGCCGAACGTGGCCAGCGTCCGGGTCACCCCGGACTCGGTCGAAGCCGTGAAGGGCTCCCGACTCCGCATCACCGCCGAACCCCGCGACGATCGCGGCCAGCTGCTCCTCTCGGAGCACGTCGTCTGGACCTCCAGCAACCCGACCATCGCCACCGTCGACTCGACGGGCGAGGTCACCATGCTCAACACCGGTTCCGCCGAGGTGACGGCGACGGTGCGCGGGCGCTGGGGCAAGGGCCGGCTCACCGTCCGGCAGGCGCCGGTCGCGAGCGTCGCCGTGTCGCCGTCGAGCGCGAACCTCATCACCGGACAGACCGTGGCGCTCGCGGCCACGCTGTCGAGCGCGACCGGCGAAGTGCTCACCGGCCGCGCGATCACCTGGACCAGCCTCTCGCCGGCAGTCGCCAGCGTGAGTGCGAGCGGCGTCGTCACCGGCCTCGCCGCCGGCAGCGCGCAGATCGTGGCCTCGAGCGAAGGCGTGAGCGGCGTGGCCGCGGTCGCCGTCGCCCCGCCGCCGCCCGGCGCCCCCGGCACCGTGGGCACGCTCGCGACCGTGTCGGCCACCGACAGCTCCGTCACGCTCCGCTTCACGGAAGTGGCGGACGGCGCGAGTGCGCCGGCCAACTATGAACTGCGCTACTCGGCGTCGTCGTTCGACTGGGCGACGGCGATCGGCGTGGTGCGCGGCAGCTGCTCGGCCCCGATCGCGGGGACGAGCGTGGGTGCGGTGCGCACCTGCGAGGTGCGCGGCCTCTCGGCCGAGACGCAGTACCGCTTCGCGGTGCGCGCCTTCCGCGGGACCTTCGGGAGCGGCGCCGCGTACGGCGCCGTGTCGAACATCGTGACCGGCACCACGGCGCAGGCGCCGATCGCGAGCATCGCGGTCGCGCCCGGAAGCGCGTCGCGCGTGGTCGGCCAGACCGCCAGCTTCACGGCGACGCTGCGCGATGCCGCGGGGAACGTCCTCACCGGCCGCACGATCACCTGGAGCTCCTCCGCCACCGGCATCGCGACCGTCAATGCGAGCGGTGTCGCGACCGCCGTGGCGCCGGGCAGCACCTCCATCCGCGCCACCGCGGGCGGCATCACCTCCTCGGCGAGCCTCACCGTGACCGCGCCGGTGCCCGCGCCCGCGGCGTCGGTGACCGTGGCGCCGGGGACCTCGGCGCTCACCACCGGCCAGACCGCGAGCTTCACGGCCACCGTGCGCGACTCAGCCGGGAACGTGCTCACCGGGCGCACCATCGCCTGGAGCTCGTCCAACACCGCGATCGCGACCGTGTCGTCGTCGGGCACGGCCACGGCGGTGGCCGCGGGGAGCGCGTCGATCCGCGCGACGGTGGAAGGCGTCACCGGCAGCGCGGCCCTCACCGTGTCCGCCCCGGCGCCCGCGCCGGCGGCGTCGGTGACCGTGGCGCCGGGAACGTCGGCGCTCACCACGGGGCAGACCGCGACGTTCGCGGCGACCGTGCGTGATGCGTCGGGCAACGTGCTCACTGGGCGCAGCATCTCGTGGAGCTCGTCCAGCGCCGCGATCGCGACCGTCACCTCCTCCGGCGTCGCGACGGCGGTGGCCGCCGGGAGCGCGTCGATCCGCGCGACGGTGGAAGGCGTCACCGGCAGCGCGTCGCTCACCGTCACCGCGCCGGCGCCGCCGCCGCCGACGGGCGAGCCGGTCCCGCTCGTCTTCAGCTCGGAGTGGACCTCGTCCACCGGCAACACGCAGTCGGCGGTGACCGACGGCGGCAAGTGGAACGGCCTCGCCTGCTCCAACTACCACCAGACGCTCGCGGTGGTCCCGGGCAGCTCGGTGGGCTTCAACCGCTCGGCGAACGTGCTCCGGATCCAGGACCTCGGGTCGTCGATCTGCGGCATGCTCGAGCAGTCGGCGGCCGTGCCGGCCAGCACCACGCACTGGGGCCGCATGTACTTCCGGAACGACATCGCCGCGTCGGGCACGCACAACCACGTGGGCACGTACAACGCGATCGGCAACATCCAGGTGACCTGGTGGAGCCGCCAGGGGACCACGGCGAACGGGTTCTATCCGTTCCTGCGGATGTACTACCAGGGCAACGGTTCGCCGACGGCCTACCCGTACAACCGGTGGGCGCCGCGCCAGCCGCTGGCGAACAACACCTGGTACCGCTACGAGTGGCACATGGAGTTCCTGTCGCCCACGGTCTACCGGCTCTGGCCGCGCGTGTACGACATGGCGGGCAACCTGATCCTCGACGCCGATGACTTCCTGCAGTCGGACCCGCCGTCGAGCGGCGGCCACTCGCTGGCGTCGTACTACGCCGCCGGCAACAGCTTCGGCTACTCGGATGCGACGCTGAGCCGCCGCCTCGGGCTCGGGAACGAGGGCCCGCCGAGCAGCGTGAACAGCGGGCAGTACTGGTACCATGCCCGCGTGGGGTTGAGCACCACGGGGTGGATCGGGCAGTAACGCACGACCGATGTGACGAACGGCCCCGCGGCATGCGCTGCGGGGCCGTTCGTGCACCCGGCGCGCCGGCTACCGCAGCGCCGCGGTCAGCTCGGCCTTGTCGACGTACCCGTGCTCGAGGCAGTCGACGACCACCGCGTCGAGCACGCTCGCGCTCCAGCCCTCGTAGCGGTCGAGGTAGGCGGCCCAGGCCGCGTCGCGCGGCGAGGCCGGCGCCGTGGCCCCGCCGGGCAGGCGCGAGCGCAGGAACTCGAGGCTGGGATGGAACGCCTCACGGCTGTAGTAGCAGAGCGCGCAGAGCGGCACGGAGCGCGCGAGGCGGGCGAGCGACGCCTTGTCGCCGCGGTCGAGCTCCTTGCGGAGGCGCTCGTACGTCTTCGCGATGCGCTGCAGGACGCGGATGTTCTCGATGCCGAGCGCGAGGCAGCAGGCGCGGATCACGTCGTACTGCGGCTCGTCCTTGGGGAAGACGAGCTCGACGCATTCGTCGGCGGTGGGATCGAACGAGACCTCGTGGTCGAAGACCTTCTCGCGCAGCCGCTCGAACTCCTCGCGGTCCCCGGGGGTGAGCTCGTCGCTGTTGAGGATCAGCAGGACCGAGCACTGCCGGTCGTCGCGGAGGGAGGAGAGGTAGCCGAGGACGTCGCGGAGCCGGAGGTGCGCCCCGCGGCGCTCGAGGTCGTCGACGCAGACCAGGTAGTCGCGCACCCCCTTGAGGAGGAGCGCATGCGTGAGGCCGCCGGCGTTGAGCTTGCCGGCCATCTCGGTGAGCTCGTCGGTCTGCTTCATCGCCCGGGCGAACCGGGTGCGCACGCGGGCCACGGAGCGCTGCAGGATGTCCGGCGGCTGCTCGTCGGGGTCCGGGGGCCGCGACGCCGCGACGAGCTGCGCCCACGCGTCGCCGTTGGCGAGCACCGCGTCGCGGAGTTCGGAGAGCGACTCGACGCCGAAGAGGGAGACGTAGGCGTAGCGCTGCCAGCGGTCCGGCGCCTGGCCGGCGAGCTTGCGCAGCGTGTCGCGCCAGAGGTGCGTCTTGCCGCGGCCCCACTTGCCCTTGAGGACGACGACGGTGGGGACGGCGGCGGTGATGACGCTCTTGAGGGCGAGCTTGACCTGAGTGGTGCTCACGGGAGTCCGGGCGTGAGTGGGGACGGCTCACAGGCAAGGACCGCCGGGGGGCGGTGAGCGCAACGCGCCTGCGCGGGGACGCCGCCGAACGGCCTCAGCGCTCGCGCCCGCAGGGGACTCGTACGCCTCAGCGCTCCTCACTCATCCGCACACCCTCCCACACCTGGAGCGCTCCCACCAGGAGCGGCAGTTCCATCGACGAGCCGAAGATCAACAGGCGCGCGGCCGCCGGAACGTGCGACGGCCCTTCGGAGCGCACCACGAGTTCGCCATCGATGAAGAGGGCGCAGCGCCCGTCCGGCGTCACCTGAAGTCGGAGGCGATGCCACGAACGCCCGTACAGGTCAGCTCGGGTCGGTCGATCGCTCAGTGTCCTCGCGGCGAACTCGGAGTAGACCGCGTAGCGGCGGAGACCCTCGATGCCTTCGCCGGACGGCAGTGAGGTCCCGCAGAAGGCTTCGCCGACCGCGCCGTACCCCGTTCGATGATCCCACGAGGCGAGGGCGACGCTGTCGCCCACGGTATGGAAGGCGAACGCGAGCTTCTGCAGCTTCGCGCGCGTCACCGGAAGCTGGATCGACGCCTCGATTCCGATGCCGGCCCCCGTGGGGATGACCTGCGTCAGGTAGACCCCACTGGCGAACTTGCCGTCGCCATTCGGGTGCAGTGCCGTGCGACCGCCGAACCGACCCACATGCGGCGGCGGCGTGCCGAACGCCCGCCAGCGAGGCCCCAGCCCGGACGTCCAGTCCTCGCTGACGATGGTGCGCACCGCGGAGGGGGTCACGGTGACCCGCGCGGAGTCCGTCCGCCAACCGCCCGCGCTCGCGCGCACCCACGCCGCTCCGGCCCGTCGCGGCTCCAGCAGTCCGTTCGCCGACACCCGCACGACCGCGGAGTCGCTGCTCGAGAACCGGAGCGCGCGGATCGGCACCTGCTGTCCGGCGGAGTTGAGGCCCGCCACCCGAACGGCGGCTCCCGATCCGAGGCCGAGCACGAGCTCCCGCCGCTCGAGCTCGATGCGCTCCAAGTGCGGGTCGGGCGTGACGCCGCGGAGGACCATCCAGCGGGGCGACATGAGGCCGCGCCCATCCGCCAGCAACGGTCTGAGTGACAGGGGAGCCGACACGGGGGCCAACGCGGACGCCCACTCCTGCGTCTGGGGATCGACGTACCGGTGGAGGAGCATCCCGGAGCCCGGGAGCGCCACGACCGAACCGGGAGCGCGCCCTACCAGCACGGCGTCGCCCCGCTCGGTGTCGACGCGGAACAACGTGGAGTCCGCGAGGCTCTGCACGAGGAAGCTGCGGTCGTCGAGCCAGCCGACCGGGAGTACGCCGCGCGTCAGTCCGCGCCAGCGGCACCGTTCGTGGCTGCCGTCGACGTCGGTCACGCAGCTCTCGAAGTCGCCGTCAGTCTCGACGTAGCGCCGGAAGAACAAGAGCCGCGACCCATCGGGACTCCATGCCGGCCCGGCCTCGTCCTCGCGGCTGACGGTCAGACGGTGCAGACGCCGAGATGCGCGCTCGTAGCGCACCAGCTCGGCCTGATGATATCGACGGTCGAACCGGCGCGTGAAGAACGCGAGCTCTCGCCCGTCCGGCGACACCGTCGCCCCCCCGTCGTCCGCGGAATCCGAAGCGATTCGTTGCAGGCCTCCCTGCTCGTGCCACTCCACCACCTCGTCGCCGCCGGTGTCGGGGAAGTTCCCCGATCCCACCCACGCGCCCGCGCCGACGCCGGGAAACAGGGTCCGGACCTGCCGAAGCGACGCCAGCGATCCTGCCGCCGGCACCCGCTGGCCGACGAGTGGCCGGCCTTCGATCCAGCGCGCCACCTCGTCGATCTCGAATCGCAGGGCGCGAGTCGAGTCCGCCGGGTCAAGGAAGACGATCGTGGTCGACGCCGGCTCGGGACGCGACCACTGGACGGACACGGCGACGGCGGCGACGGCGGCGGCTGCGGCGGCGGCGAGGCGCGCCCGGCGTGTGAAGCGCAGCCGCCACGGCGTTCGCTGCACCACGCGCCGAGCCGACTGTGCGCTGAGCTCCCTCGGGAGCACGTCGGCGGCGATCCGATGCAGTGGCCGGGTGTCCCCCTGGTGGCGCAGCACCTCCACCGCGCGGCACCAGACGCGCTCGAGGCGTGCGTGGTCCGCCGCCCTCACCGCGTGCAGGGACGCCAGCGCGAACGCCGTCGCGGTGTCGGCGGTGCGCGCGAGCGTGTCGGAGACCCATGCATGCGATTCCAGGCGTTCGGCCGGCTCCGCGAGATCGAGCACACCGCGGGCGACCTCGTCGTGCCACACGCTGAGCGAGCGCTCCGTTCGCGCCACGAAGCTCCGGCGCTCCAATTCGGCGAGCACGGCGTCCCAGTCCGGGACGCGCTCGTCCTCGCGCAACTGCTCTCGGGGCACCGGGCGTCCGAGCGTCGCGAGCCGCACCAGTGCGATGCGATCGCGCTCGCCGAGCGACTGCAGCCGTGCATGCAACGCGCCGCCGATCGGCAGCATGGTGGCGAGGATGTCGCCGCGGGGTGCTGACCAGGCCCCATCCGTCCGCGCGAGCTCGCCGGCCTCCATCAGTCGCTGGAGCGTCTCGATCAGCAGCAACGGGATCCCATGCGTCGCCTGGTGCAGCCTTGAAACGAAGCCGCGCGACCAAGGCTCCATCGGGAGCGACGCGAGGCGACCGAGGAACTCGGCGACGCCGGCGACGTCGAGCGGTCCGAGCGCGACCTCCTCGGCACCGCCCACATACAGCCGCACGTCGTCGGGAATGCGGGCGGCGAGCACCATCAGCGCCCTGGTGCGCTCCACGCGGGCGCGCAGCGCCCCGATCAACCGCAGCGATTCGCCGTCCGCCCAGTGGGCGTCATCGATGAGCAGGGCGATCGGCTGGTTCTCGCAGAGCAGGCCGACGAGTTCGCCAAGCGCCGTGGCCCGACGCCGGAGCGCCTCCTCACCGGTCGCGCCATCCGCTGCGGCGCCGGGAAAGGCGGAGGCGATCAGCGGAGAGAGGCCGACCAGGACCGAGGCGGAGCCGGTCGAGATGGCCACTGCGCCGGGCAGCGTCGCGAGCGCCTCCGCGAGTTGCGCCGCGAGGCTGCTCGCGATGGTGCGATTCCCCTGGTGCGCGCTCACGTGCACGCTCCGCACGCGGGCCCCGGCGAGGCGCGCCTCGAAGTCCCGCATCAGGCGCGTCTTGCCGAGGCCGGCGGCGCCGGTGAGCAGGATGGTCCGGCCGCGGCCGCGTCGCGCGGACTCCCAGGCGTCGACGAGCGCGCGGAACTGCTGCTCGCGCCCGACGAGGTCAGGCGCGAGGGCACCGTCGCCGTCCGCCACGCGCTCCGGCTCGACGTCCACACCGCCAAGGAGTCGCTTCGCGGCGCGGACGAGCGCGCGCGTGGCCGCATCGGGATCGAGGTCGCCACGCTCGACCTCCGCCTCCAACTGGGCGACGGCGGCGGCGATGCCGATGGGATCGCGGGCGGCGACGAGCGCCTCGAGCAGGATCCGCCACGTGGCCGGCTCGTGCGGCGCGAGCTCGCGCGCGCGCCGCGCCCGCGCGAGCGCCTCCCCTGCCCGACCGCTGCCGAGGTGCTCGCGCACCAGCGCCTCGACGCAGCCGACGTAGGTCGCGCGGAGCCGACGGCGTTCCAGCGCGGCCCACTCCTCGAAGTCGGCGGCGCCGGGGGCGGCGAAGTCCGGCACGAAGTCACCGGCGTAGTCGGCGATGGCGTCCGCGTAGCGTGCGTGGGTGGCCGATTCCGCGAAGGTCTCGGCGTCGGAGAGCGGCGCGACCGCGAGCCAGACGCCGTCATCGTCGGCGAGGAGGACGTCGCCCAGGCGGCGGCGGACGTACCAGATGGTCTGGCGGAGGTTCTGCCGGGCGGCGTCGGTCGAGCCGTCGGACCAGAGGAGGGTGGCGAGGCGCTCGCGCGACGCGCGTCGCCCGGGGGCGAGGGAGAGGAAGGTCAGCAGGGCGACCGGTTTCCCCTTGCCGAGCTGCCGCTCGCCGGCCTCGCTGTGCGCGGTCGCCGAGAGCTGACCGAGCGTCCGGAGGCGGAGGGAGAGCGAGGGGGATGGCCGCACGACGGGAGAGTTTGCAGCGCGCGTCAGATGTGCGTCAGGGGGTCGACCGCTTCATCCGACCTCCGCGCCTGCGCGGGCCGGAACGCGCGCGCGGCCTGGTGCGGCGCCCGTCAGTCCGTCGTCTGCGCCCCGACGTGACGGAGTTCTGACGACCTCACGCGATGCAGTCCTCACCCCTCGTGGCCATGGCTGGCGGCGCGACGAGAGGTCTGCGGGGCCTCGGCGCATGGCTCCGCACGGACGACTTCCGGCCGGGAGACCGGCGCCGCTGGTGTCGCTCGCGCACACACAGAGGGGGAACGATGACGAGACAGAGGCGATGGTTCCTGGTGGGGCTCGCCCTATCCGGGGTGATCGGTTGCGAGGATCCGAGCGGGCCGCCGGGGATCGGCGGCCCTCCGCCAGCACCGGCGGCGGCGGTCGACCTCGGGCTCGTGAGCGAAGACTGCACTGGCTGCCTGCTCGACACGACGCTGGTGCGCGAGGCCGGCGAAGTCCGGCAGATCCGGCTCGCCGCGTTCGGGGATGCGAAGGCGGACTATGTCGTCGAGGTGAACGACCTCGGATCGCCCGGGGCCGACGAGTCGGTGGAGGTGGATGGACAGGTCGTGATCGCACCACGGACGGCTGGGGAGGTCGGTCCACGGAGCGCGCGGCGCACCGTTCGCCTCGATCCCTGGAGCCGCCTCAAGGTGCATCTCCTGGGCGCCACCGGCTCGCGACTGCGGGTCCGGGTCTTTCGCGGGGCCCGCGATGTGGGGCCGGAGGGGGGACTCGTTCGAGCGCCGGGTCGGCTCGCGTCCGTGGAGGTGCCTGCGGGTGCGCTCGGCCAGTCCACGGCCCTGCAGCTCTACGCCGTGGACAGCGCGGCGGTCCATCCGCGCCTCGCCCAACCGTACGCCCTGGTGATTCGGTTGCCTGATGCCGAGCCGAGCTTCGGCGACGACACGCTGGTGGTGCGGATGCCGCTCGATCCCGGTGCGCCCGAGGACGGGCCGGTGGACGTGCGCGTGCGCGTGTCGAACCTGCCCGGCGTGGACTGGTGGGCCGAGGGGTTGGCTTCGGACGGCATCCTGCAGATCCGCATCCCGGCCGCGGGCTTGGCCGATCTCCCGGGTGGGCTCGGGTCATTGCACTCCGAGATCACGTTCCAGCCGGAAGACGTGCGCCGGGTTGGGGCGTCGGCCACGGCCTCGTCCGCGGCGTCGGCCGCGAGCTCGGCCAAGGCGCTGGTCGGCTCCGCTGCGCTCACGAGCACGTACACCGCGTGCAGTGACTATCCCGAGCCGAGCGACGCGTCGTGGCCAGCGGGAGCCGCGCTCAGGCGTGCCCCTGGCTCCCGCGAGGACGGCACGACGGCCATCGTGCTCGTCCACGGTTGGAGCCGGGACGTCCTCGACTGCACTCGCTTCGCGGACCGCAATGCGATGGAGGCGGGCGAAGACTATTTCGCGCGGTTCCTGCCGAGCGTGCGCGCGGAGTACGGTGATCTCACGCGCCTCCTGGTCTTCACCTATCCGACGTTCAACGATTTCCGCGACTCCGGGGAGCAACTCGCGGCGCTGCTCGACGCCGTCGCGGGGGTCGACCACTTCGTGATCGTGGGTCATAGCATGGGGGGCCTGGTGGCCCGCGAGGCCGCGCGTCGGATGAACGAGACGCCGGAAGGACCCGAAGTCGCGGGCATCGTCACGCTGGCCACGCCGCACGCCGGAGCGCCCGAGGCTGCGGGCAACCTGCTGTATCAGTTCCTGGGGATCGCGCCGTCGTCGCCGGGCAAGGCGAGTCTCAGGGTCGGACTTCCTGATCCCGACGCGACGCGCCTGATCGCGCATGCCGGCGCGCTCCCCGTCATATACCTCCCGCCGCCGTTCCTCAGCCGCTGGTGCGTCTCGAGCAATTCCGACCCGCAACTGCTGCTCGCGTACTCCTTCTCCTGCGGCCGCATCTTCCGCGACAACGATGGCGTCGTGAGCGTACGTTCGGCGCTGCCCGACTATCTCCCGTCGTTCTCGCGGGTGACGTGGGCGGGGTACGATCACTCCCAGATGAAGGATGGCAAGGCGTCCGATCTCGCCGCCGGCAGCGGCTCGCTGTTCGGCACCGTCCTCGCGAACATCCGGGAGCTCTTCCGCGATGCGGGTGTCGTCCTCGAGGTGCCTCCACCGCCGCCCGCCTGGGAACGCCTGTCGGATCATCCGACGACGGGCGGCCAGTACTGGTCGTCGGTGGGGCTGGCCGTCGCGAACGGAAGCCTCGTCACCGTCGGAGGGAGCGTGAACCCATGCGCGACCACCAACCAGACCTTCAGCGCGCCGATCCTGTCGGGGGGAACGATCGGGGCGTGGACCCGGCGCACCGACTACGTCCGACGCTCGAACTTCGATAGCCAGCAGCTGACGGGCGCCGGCGACCGACTGATCGGCGTGGGCGGATGGGACTGCGGCTGGTACCACAACGCGGTCGGCAGCGCGACCATCGACGGCTCCGGTGCGATCAGTCCCTGGAGCGGATCCTCCTTCCCGCGCACGCAGACGGGACACCGCACGCTCGTCAGTGGGAGCTTCGTGTACGCGATCGGCGGACTGAACGTGAACTGCCCCGGGAACGGGCTCCGCAACGTCACGTATGCATCGCTCACATCCACGGGTGTCTCGGGGGCCTGGCTCGAGACCGCGCAGCTGCCCGCGACGCGATACAATCCCGGCGCGTTCGCGCTCGCCGACGGCCGCCTCTTCGTGCTGGGTGGCTTCGTGAACTGCTCGACGACGACGAGCACCATCTGGATGGGGCAGCGAGCGAGCGACGGAACGATCGGCGGGTGGGCGAGCGCCGGCACACTTCCTCGGGCCGGCGCATTCCGCTACGGCGGCGTCTTTCCGCTGGGCGGTTCCGAGGTGCTCGTCGCGATCTCCGACGGCGGTGGTCGAACGGAGTTCTTCCGGGGCACGCTGACCGGGGGCACCCTTGGCGACTGGCAACCCCTCGGTGAAGGACCCGGGGACCGATTCGCCTACGAGTACCACGACGGGTGGGTCTACGCCGTCGGTGGCGATTCGCCGGCCGTCTATCGTCGTCGGTTCCACTGATCCAGCAGCAGGTGTGACTTCGCCGGGCGGGCGCCAGCGGTCGGCGCTCGCTCGGCGAAACGCAGCGTCCCGCGCCCTCGCCTCGAGTGCACGGTGATCGGAGCGGATGCCGATGGGGTAGCAGAGACATGCTTCCGCTGCTCCTCCTGCTCGCCACGTCCTCTAGTGCGCCCCCAGCGCCGGCCCAGGAGCCGGCACCCCTCGCCTGCCAGGTGAGCCGTTCCGTGCCCGACACCCTCGGCCGGCGCGCGCTCGCGAACGGATACGCCGTGGTCGTGCGGCGCGACACGAGCGAGGTGGAGTGGTCGTGCATCGCGGAGCTGCGGGACCGGGCAGGCAGGCTCGTCCGCGCCGACAGCGGATTCGCGGCGCGCGTGGACCGCTCCACCGGCCTCGACATCGACGCCGACGGCACGCCGGAACTCGTCCTCGAGATGGACGTGGGCGGCGGCAACCACTGCTGCCGGATGTTCGTCGTCGTCTCGCTGCGGGAGCCCGTACGCGCGCTGTTCGAGTTCCCGATGCAGGGCGCGACGGCCTTCCGGCGCGACGACGCCGGCCGCGTCACGCTCTGGTCGTGGGAGGGTGGGCTCTACCGGGGCGACGGCACCATGGCCAACCGGCTCTTCGCGCAGCGGGTCTACCGGTGGAGCGGCGTGGAGCTGGTCGACGAGACGCCGGCCCATTGCGCCGAGATCCGCGCGTCGCAGGAGCCGCCCCCGGACGCGGATGCGCTCCGGCGCCTCGCCGCATTCGGTGCGCGGCACGACAGCGCCTACGGGGTGGCGGACGCGATCGAGGAGCTGATGTTCCAGGATGTGTTCTGCCGCGACTTCGACCAGGCGCTGCGGAAGGCACAGGCGCTCTGGCCCGCGGCATCGCGCTCGGCGTTCATCACGGGGTTCAGGGAACTCGTGGTGCGGGCGTATCCGGAGTACGCAGAGGCGATGAAGGGCTGGCGGTGAGCCGGATGTCGTAGTGCCGCGACCGCTGGTCGAATCGTGACAGCAGGGCGCGCGCCGCCGGGGGCACGACCGCCACCTCGTGGTCCTCGCCCGCGAACGCGACGACCGCCGCCCGATCCGTGAACCGCATCACCGTCACGAACTCGACCTCCTCGCCGACCGTCTGCCGCCACAGCTCGATGCCGCGGAACCCGTCGATCCCCCGCTTGGCGATCCCGGGGAGGATCTCCGTGCACAGCAGCTGCTCGTAGGCGTCCGCCTGCGCGAGCGTGGTCCATCCGTGCCAGATGCGGGCGATCATGGTACCTCGGCGTGGTAGGGGCGTGTGAGGGGCGTGTGAGGGGCGCGTGTGAGGCATTCGTGAGGGACGTGCGTGAGCGCGCGCAGCGTGCTTGACAGCCCTCGACGCCGCTGAATACTATAGTCACGTAGGTATTTCCGCACCGCCGCCCGCCGGTGCGCGCGTCGTTCACCCCGGATGGCCCTGATGCTCCTCGATGCCCCCGCCGCACAGGTCGTGTACGCCGTAGCGCAGGCACAGGAACCCCTGCGTGGCGTCACGGTGACGCACCGGGAGGTCGCGAATCCGGCCGGCTTCGCGCAACGCGTGATCGTGACCACGCCCACCGGGCCGGTGCGCGCGCGCACGACCGTCTTCGTCGTCGGCTGGCTGTCGTGCGACTCAGTCGTCATCCCGCCCGCGGGCCCAGGCACCGATGGCACCCTCGCGATCCTGAAGTCGGTCATCGAGCGCGCCGGGATGACCGTCGTGCGGGTGGAGAAGCCCGGCATCGGAGGCTCGGGCGGGCGCTGCAGCGAGACGGACTTCGAGACCGAGCTCGCGGGCTATCGCGCCGCCTACCGCGCGGCGGCAGCGTATCCGGAAGTGGACCCGGCGCGCATGATCGTGCTGGGCCTGAGCAACGGGGGCGGTGTGGCGCCGCTGGTCGCCGCCGGGACGCTCCCCATCGCCTACGTGAGCGTCGGAGGATGGGGGCGCACCTGGGTCGAGCACATGATCGACCTCGAGCGTCGTCGCCTCGGCTTCCAGCAGCCCGCCCCGGACTTGCTGGCCGCCGCGATGCGGCGCTGGGTCCGGTTCCACGACCTCTACCTCAATGAGCGGCTCACCCCCGCCGCCATCGTGGCGCGGGAGCCCCGCCTGGCCGGCCTGTGGTACGATCAGCCGCTCCACCAGTATGGACGGCCCCTGGCCTACTACCAGCAGCTCAACGCGCTCGACCTCGCGGCGGCTTGGCGCGCGGTGACCGTGCCCGTGCTCGTGCTCCGGGGAGAGTTCGACTGGATCATGAGCGACGAGGACGTGAGCGCGATCGTCGACGCGCGGAGTGGCTCGGCGGCGGAACGGCGCCATCTCACGATCCCGCGCGGTGGTCACTCGCTCGAGCGGTACCCCAGCCTCCGCGCGGCCTTCCGCGGGGAGGGCGTCGAGGTGCACGAGGAGTCCTTCGCGCCGATCCTGGAGTTCCTCTCGCGATTCAGCCGTTGATGCGGGCACGGCCGGACGAGGGCGCTGTGTTGGCCACCGGATCGCCGTGGGGTCGCATCCCTGTCGTCCTCCTCCTGTGCGCGTGCGCGAGTCGCGGCCCGGAGAGTGCCGCCCGCCCCACCGGCTTCCCTGCGCAGTGTGAGTCCGGGGCCGTCGAGGTGATGCTGCTCGGTACGTACCACTTCGCGTCTCCGGGAAAGGACGCGATCCGACAACAGGCGGACGACGTCCTGGGCGCCCGGCGCCAGGCGGAACTCGTGGAGCTCGTCGCGCGGCTGGCGGCATGGGCGCCCGACCAGGTCGCCGTGGAGTGGC
>CAZPJF010000010.1:0-13627 GCA_964586095.1 uncultured Gemmatimonas sp.
CTCGTCGAGGCGCAACACGGTCCCATCGCCGGGCGCGCGCACGCGCACCGTGCTGCCGCCGCCGGGCAGGAGCGAGCGCGCGGCGTCGCGGGCGAAGGTCGCGGCCGCCACGCGGGCGCGCGCCGCCTCGCGCTCGCGGAGCCGCGCCTCGGCCGTGGTGCGGATGCGGTCGAGTTCCTCGAGGGTCACTCCCCCCGCCTCGCCGAGGCGGGTGGCGCGTCCGAGGGCGCGTTCGGCCTCCGCGAGCGCGGCGCCCGTCGCGCGTTCGGCGGCAGCGGCCGCGGCGAGCTCGGCGTCGGCCACGCCGACACGGGCATCGAGCGCCCGTGCGCTCGCGGGATCGGCCGGCGCGGCGGTGAGCGTGCCGAGGACGGAGCCGGCGCGCACCGTGTCGCCGACGCGGAGGGTGGCCGGCGTCCACTCGCCCGTCACGGGGGCCGTCACGTCGACGTGCCAGCGCACGCGCGTGCGCCCGTCCTCCACGAGCGTCTCCTCGAACGGGCCCCGCGTCACGCGGGCCACCTCGACGTCGAGCGCCGCGCGGCTCGCGCGCCACCAGAGCGCGACGACCACCGTCGCCGCCGCGCCGACGAACAGGACCCACCGAATCCGCGTGCGCATCATCACTCCCGCGTCTTGAGCACGGCGATGAGGTCGAGCCGGTCGAGCCGCCGCCGCAGCGGGATCACCGCCCCGAGCGCCGCCGCGAGGGGGATCGCGACGCCGGCGAGCAGCGTGCGGGGCCCGATCACGAGCGGCATCCGGAAGAGTTCGGTCTCGCCGAAGGCCGCCACCACGGACGCGGCGAAGCCGACGCCGATGAGCAGCCCGACGGGCAGCCCGATCGCGCCGAGCACGGCGAGCTCACCGAAGAGCATGCGGGCCACCTCGCCGCGCGTGAAGCCGAGCACGCGCAGGCTCGCGAGGTCGCGCGCGCGCTCCGAGAGCGTGACGCGCCCGGCGTTGTAGATGGTGCCGGCGGCGAGCACGGACGCGAAGACGACGAGCGTCACGAGCACGATCAGGAAGTTGCGCCGGATCGTGCGGTCGAAGGCGTCGCGCGTGGCGGTGCGGACCTGCACGCTCCGCACCGCGGGGGCCCGCGCGAGCCGGTCGTACAGGGCGTCGATCGCCGCCGGGTCGACGGCGAGGTCCGCGCCCGTCACCAGCTCGCCGACGCCGACGAGGCCCGGGAGCAGCTCGGCGGGCACGTAGGCTCCGAGTCCGGCCATGTCGTCCACGACGGCGCGCACCGGGAGGAGCACCGTGCGGCGCCGGCCGTCGAGGAACTCCACGGCGACGGTGTCGCCGCGCGCGGCGCCGAGCGCGCGGGCCAGGGCGGCCCCGAGCGTCAGGCCCGTGGGGCTCACGGGGACCACGCGGGCGCGGAGGTCGGCGACATGGCGGAGCGTGGCGCCGTGCGCGATGCCGCTGAGCACGGTGGCGCGGTCCCGGTGCCCGAAGCGCACGCGCACCGCCGCCTCGCGCACCGGCTCGACGCGGCGCACCCCCGGCAGCGCGGCGAGCGCATCGAGCACGGCGGCGTCGCGCGCCTCGTCGAGCACGACGGTCACGTCGGCGGGCGACGCGACGTCGAAGAGCACGGTGCGCATCCGCCGCACCGCGTCGAAGCCGAAGGTGCCCGCGACCACGACCGCGGCGCCGAGCCCGATGCCGAGGGCGCCGAGCGCGGTGCGCACGGGCTGGTGCGCGAGGCCGCGCGCGACCATCCGCCAGGCGGGTGAGCGGAGCCGCACCGCGAGCAGCCGGTCGGCGAGCCCGTGCGCGTAGGCCGCCGGCGCCTCGGGGCGCATGGCCACCGCGGGCGCGAGCGCCAGCAGCCGGCGGAGCGCCCGCAACGCGCCGACGAGCGCCGCCGCCGCGGCGATCGCGGCCGCCGTGCCGACCTCACCGGGATAGTACCGCAGCGTGAGCGACGGGAAGCGGAAGAAGTCCGCGTAGACGCCGGCCAGGTAGTGCGCGAACCAGAGGCCGAGCCCGGTGCCGAGCAGCACGCCCGGCAGCACGGGGACGAGCGCGAAGAGCGCGTAGTGCCGCACGAGGGCGCCGGCCGGGAAGCCGTAGGCCTTCAGCGTCCCGACCTGGTCACGCTGCTGCGCCACCACGCGCCCGAGCACGAGGTGCACGAGGAAGGCGGCCACGCCGAGGAAGATGGCGGGCAGCACGAGGGCGAAGGTGGCGTTCTGCCGGATCTCCTCGGTGACGAACTGGTGCGAGGGGTGCCGCGCGCGCCGGTACGCGCCGAGCGTGCCGAAGCGGCGCAACTCGTCGTCGAGCGCGGCCACGATGCGGGCGGTGTCGGCCCCGGGGCGGAGGGTGACGGCGAGCTCGTTCCACTCGCCCGCGTAGCCGAGGGCATCGGCGGCGACCTCCGCGTCGAGCCAGAGCACGCCGTAGCGGCGCGGGTCCGGGAGCATGTCACCGGGCCGGAGTTCGTACACGAACTCCGCCGTGACCGCGATGCCGACGATGCGGAGGCGCCGCCAGGCGTCGCCGAGGACGGCGCCGAGCGTGTCGCCCAGGGCGAGCGCGTTCGCCGCGGCGAAGCCCTCGCTCACGACGACGGCGTCGCGCTCCCCCGCGCGTGGGAGGCGCCCCGCGCGCACGACGAGGTGGTTCAGCGTGCCCGCGCCGGGCGGGCGCGTGCCGACGATGCGCGCCGTCGCGGGCTCGCGCAGGCCCGGGATGCGGAGCACGACCTCGCCACTCGCGCGCGCCTCGAGCCGCCCGATCCCGTCGAGGGCGCGGAGCCGCGGGAGCAGCGCCTCGGGTGCACGGCGCACCTGCGCGAAGAGGTCGGGGAAACGGGCCTGCGCGTAGTACTCGGCCTGCGCCGCGCCGAGCAGGCGCGCGACCGTGCGTTCCGCGACGAAGGCGGCGATGCCGCAGGCGATGACGACGGCGATCGCGGCGAGCGATCCCGTGTGGAGGCGGAGGTCGCGCCGCAGCTTGCGGTCGAGCAGCGTCGTGAGCCCGCGCGGTGACCTCACCATGCGAGGGTCTCCGGAGCCACCGGGCTCGCATTGCGCTCGTCACCGACGATCGCGCCGTTCCGCAGGCGCAGCACGCGGTCGGCCATCGCGGCGACGCCGGCGTTGTGGGTGATGATCACCGTGAGCGTGCCGAACTCGCGGTTGGCCCGCTGGAGCGCGGCGAGCACGAGCTTCCCGGTCTCCACGTCGAGCGCGCCGGTGGGCTCGTCGCAGAGGAGCACGTCGGGGCGCTTGGCCACGGCGCGCGCGATGGCGACGCGCTGCTGCTCGCCACCCGAGAGCTGGGCGGGGAAGTTGTCGAGCCGCTCGCCGAGGCCGACGAGGCGGAGCGTCTCGGCCGGATCGGCGGGTCGCGCGCCGTGGGCGCCCTCCGCCAGCGCCGTCACCAGCGCGACGTTCTCCAGCGCGGTGAGGCTCGGGATGAGGTTGTAGAACTGGAAGACGAAGCCGACGTGTTCGCGGCGGTAGCGCGTGAGCTCGGCCTCGGTCGCCTCGGTGAGGACGTGGTCGCGGAAGGTCACGGTACCGGCGCTCGGGGCGTCGAGACCGCCGAGGATGTTGAGGAGCGTGGACTTGCCGCTCCCCGACGGTCCGAGGATGACGACGAACTCCCCCGCGAACAGGTCGAGGTCGACGCCGCGCAGCGCGGGGACCTCGACCTCGCCCATGCGGTAGACCTTGGCGAGGCCGCGTGCGTGGAAGAGCACCGGGCGGTCCATGCTCGAAGTTGCCGGCGCGCCCCGGAGCGGACCATAGGACGTGCCCTCGCGACCTGTAGGGAAATCCCCCTGCGCGGGGCGGCGCGCGCGCTGCCGCGGGACCCCTCGCGAGGCCGCGCCCGGTGTCGGCCACCGCCGCCACGGTGCATTTTCCATCCCGCACCCCACCCGACCCCACCCGCCATGCACCCCGCCCGCCCCGTCCGTGCTGCCGTCGCGCTCGTCGGCCTCCTCGCCGCCGTCGCCATTCCCGCCACCGCCCAGTCCCGCACCGAGAAGCCCCAGCTCCACGGCAAGCACTGGGTGGCCGTCACCGGCAAGCCGCTCGGCGCCACCGCCGGCGCGATGATCTTCCAGCAGGGCGGCAACGCGGTCGATGCCGCGGCCGCGATGCTCGCGGCCGTCTGCACCATGTGGGACACCCTCGCCTGCGGCGGCGAGACGCAGGCGCTGGTCTACCACCCGGGTCTCAAGAAGGTCATCGGCATCAACGCGCTCGGCGTCGCCCCGACGGGCGCGACGGCGGAGTTCTATCGCGGCAAGGGGATGCAGTTCCCGCCGGAGTTCGGCCCGCTCGCGGCGGTCACGCCCGGCACGCCGGGCGGGCTGATGGTGATGCTCGCCGAGTACGGCACGATGTCGCTGGAGCAGGTGCTGGCGCCGGCGCTGCAGATGGCGGAGGAGGGGTATCCGATCGAGGCGCAACTCGCGAACGCGATCCAATCGAACGCGCGGCGCATCAAGGAGTGGAAGTACTCGCCGGCCGTCTTCCTCACGCATCCCGGCGAGGCCCGCGAAGCGCCGAACGCGGGTGAGGTCTTCAGGCAGCCCGACCTCGCGGCGACGTTCCGCAAGCTGATCGAGGCCGAGCGCGCGGCGAAGAAGGCGAAGAAGTCGCGGAAGGAGGCGATCATGGCCGCCTACGACCGCTTCTACAAGGGCGACATCGCCAAGGAGATCGTGCGCGCGGTGCAGGAGGAGGGCGGGCTCTTCACCGAGGCGGACCTCGCGAACTGGAAGGTGCACATCGAGGAGCCGGTCTCGACGACGTACCGCGGCATCAGCGTGTACAAGCTCCCCTTCTGGCAGCAGGGGCCGGTGCTGCTCCAGGCGCTGAACATCCTCGAGCACGCCGACCTGAAGGCGATGGGCTACAACAGCGCCGACTACATCCACACGGTGTACCAGGCGATGAACCTCGCCTACGCCGACCGCGACTTCTACTACGGCGACCCGTACTTCCCGCCCGAGGAGCCGACGGCGGGGCTGCTGAGCAAGGCCTACGCGAAGACACGATGGGAGGCGATGAACCGCGAGCGGAACGACGCGGCGGTGCGCCCGGGCGACCCGTACCCGTTCCAGGGCGGGACGAACCCGTTCACGGCGCTGCTCGCGAAGTGGTCGTTGACGGGTCCGCGGCAGCTCACGCCGCCGGCGCCGCGGATGCCGGAGCCGCCGGCGGGGGCGGGGGCGGCGCCCTCCGCCGACGCCGCGTCGTCGGACGCCGCGTTCCACGAGGCCTTCACGCGCGGCACCACCAGCATCCAGGCGGCCGACAAGAGCGGCTGGATGGTGAGCATCACGCCGAGCGGCGGCTGGGTGCCAGCGGTGATCGCGGGACGCACGGGGATCGGCCTCTCGCAGCGCGCGCAGTCGTTCGTCACGAGCGCCGAGGATGGCCCGTACAACGTGATCGAACCGGGGAAGCGGCCGCGCGTGACCCTCACGCCGACGATCGCGCTCAAGGACGGGGAGCCCTGGATGGCCTTCTCGGTGCAGGGCGGCGACACGCAGGACCAGGACCTGCTGCAGTTCTTCCTGGCGATGGTGGAGTTCGGCCAGACGGTGCAGCAGGCGGCCGAGCACCCCGGGTTCCACAGCTACCAGATGCGGTCGAGCTTCGGCGCGCACGAGGCGCGGCCCGGGCGGCTGCAGCTCAACGAGCGGGTGCCCGACTGGGTCCGCGCCGATCTCGCGCGGCGCGGCTACCAACTGGAGTTCGCGCGGTGGACCTCGGGACCGATCACGGCCATCTGGGTGGACCGGAAGCACGGGACCCTGTGGGGGGCGGCGAGCAACTTCGGCGAGGACCACGGGATCGCGTGGTGAGCGGCCGTGCCGGGGCGCGCGGCGCCCCGCCACGGAGTGACACCCCGACCGTTGCCGCGCCTCACCCGCGGTCGTCAATTGCTGGCATGGAACATCTTGCGCGTCCCCGGGTCCCGCGTCTCCTCCTGGCGCTGGTCGTGAGCCACCTGCTCGCGCCCCCGGCCGCGCACGCGTACATCGACCCGCTCTCGGGCAGCGTCCTGCTCCAGGCGCTGATCGCCGGTGCGCTCGGCGCGCTGCTGAGCATCAAGAAGGTCGGCTTCGCGGTGAAGGCGTTCTTCGCCCGCCTCAAGAAGCGAATCACCGGATGAACGAGCCGCGGGTCGCGAGCTCGTTCCGTGATCCGAGCGGCTTCCTCTACACCCGGGACGGCACGCTCCTCCGACAGGTCCAGCCGGCGTACGCGGCGCACTACGCGCGCCTGCGGACGAGCGGGCTCTACGACGCGCTCGTGGCCGAGCGGCTGCTCGTGCCGCACGAGGAAGTGGACCTCGCGCTCGCCGCCGAGCCGGGGGCCGCGCACGTCCTCCGGCCGGAGCGGATCCCGTTCGTCTCGTTCCCCTACGAGTGGGGATTCGGCCAGCTCCGCGCCGCGGCGCTGCTCACGCTCCGCGTGCAGTCGCTCGCGCTCGCGCACGGCATGGTGCTCAAGGACGCGAGTGCCTTCAACGTGCAGTTCCGCGGGACGCGGCCGGTGTTCGTCGACACGCTGTCGTTCGAGACGCGCGTGGAGGGCGAGCCGTGGGTGGCGTACCGCCAGTTCTGCCAGCACTTCCTGGCGCCCCTCGCGCTGATGGCGACGGTCGATGTGCGGCTGCGCGCGCTGCTGCGGACGCACCTCGACGGCGTGCCGCTCGACCTCGCCTCGCGGCTGCTGCCGTGGCGGACGCGGTTCGCGCCCTGGGCCGCGATCCACCTGCACCTGCACGCGCGGTCGATCGCGCGGCATGCGTCGACGCGCGACCGCGCGACCGGCGGCGCCGCGGGCGACACGCCGGGCGACGCACCGGGCGACGCACCGGGCGACGCACCGGGTGCGCCCGCCGTCCGCCTCGAGGCGCGCGTGACCACCTCGGGCCTCGAAGGGATCGTCGCGCACCTGCGCAGCGCCATCGAGGGCCTGCGCTGGGGCGGCGCGGCCACCGAGTGGGGCGACTACGAGGAATCGCTCGGCTACGACGCCGGTGCGCGCCAGGCCAAGCACGCCGCCGTCGCCGGGCTGCTCCGGCCGCTCGCACCGTCGCTCGTGCTCGACCTGGGCGCGAACGCGGGCGAGTACTCGCGGATCGCGCAGGACCTCGGCGCGCGCGTGATCGCCATCGACGGCGACCCGATGGCCGTGGAGCGGTGCTTCGCCCGGTTCTCGGCGGCCGAGGATCCCACGCGCGTGCTGCCACTCTGGGTCGACCTCGCCAACCCGAGCCCCTCGCAGGGGTGGGCGCACCGCGAGTGGCCCGCACTGGCGGGGCGGGCCGAGGCCGACGTCGTGCTCGCGCTCGCGCTGATCCACCACCTCGCGATCGGCAACAACGTGCCGCTCCCCTCGGTGCTCGACTTCCTGCTCCGCCTCGCGCGGCGCGTGGTCGTGGAATGGGTGCCCAAGCAGGACCCGCAGGTGCAGCGCCTGCTGCGGAGCCGCGCCGACATCTTCGACGGCTACACCGAGGACGGCTTCCGTGCGGCCGCCGAGTCGCGGGCGCGGATCGCCGGGCGCGTGTCGGTGCAGGGGACCGACCGCGTGCTCTACCTGCTCGAACCCAGGGCCTGACGATGCGCCGGCACCTCCCGTGGATCAGCGCGCTCGTCGCGACGCTCTACCTCACGCTCACGCTCTGGACCGACCGGACCAAGGCGAGCATGTCACACCTGAGCGACCTCGGCGGCTCGCTGCTGGCGGCGGTCGCGAGCGTGGCGGTGGGCTGGTGGCTGAGCCGCTTCCTCACCGACGACGCGAACAAGCGCGGGATCATCGCGCTCATCGTCGGCATCTGGGGCCCGATGAGCGCCTCGGTGCAGCTCGCCCTCGCGCTCGGGGTGAGCCCGGTGTTCGAGTCGGGATGGGTCGCCGCGGGGAGCTGGACGGCCACCTGCGCGCTGCTCGCCTTCGCGATCTCGCGGGTGAAGGTGGACCTCTCGTTCACGTCGCGGATGCTCTTCTTCGCGAGCCTCTTCCTGGCCGCGCTGCAGGTGAACCGCGTCTTCACGCTCCGGGCGGCGACGGTGGCGAAGCAGGTGACCGCGCGGGCGCGGCCGGCCGGCGTGCCGGACGTGTACGTGATCGTGATGGACAAGTACTCGAGCGGGCAGTGGATGCGGCACACCTACGGGGTGGACCAGACGCCGTTCGAGGACTCGCTGCGCGCGCTGGGGTTCGTGGTGCCGCGTGCCGCGCGGGTCAACTACGCGCACACCCACCTGTCCCTCGCGAGCTTCCTCAACTGGCGGTACCTCGAGCTCCCCGCCGACGCGGAGGGCGGCCGCCCGTGGGGCCAGACGCGCCAGCTGATCGCCAAGGCGCGCACCTGGCAGGAGTTCCGCGACCGCGGCTACCGGCTCTTCTCGTTCCCCTCGTGGTTCGCGGCGTCGAACGTGTATGAAGGGGCCGAGGTGATGCTGCGGTGGGCGGGCACGCGCGAGGCCAAGTTCGCGGAGACGTGGTGGGTGAACTCGCCGCTCGCGATGCTGCTCGAGGACCCGTGCCTCCCGCCGCGCTGCCGCGGGGGCAACACCACACCGTACCCGATCGAGACGCTCGAGGAGATCGACTGGAAGCTGCAGGTGCTCACGCAGCTCCCCGACAGCACCGGCCCGGTGATGGCCTTCCTGCACCTGCTGGTGCCGCACGAGCCGTACCTCTTCGACGACAGCTGCACCCCGGTCGAGCCCTGGTGGCCGCACACCGACCAGGGGGAGTCGTACGACGTGGTGGGCACGGCGTACGCGAACCAGGTGCGCTGCTTCGCGCCGCGGGTGCTGAACACCGTGCGCACCCTCCTCGCCAAGTCCGAGACGCCGCCGGTGATCATCATCCAGTCCGACCACGGGCACTCGCGGATGTTCACCAACCTCCTGCGCGGCTTCACGCTCACGTACGACGAGCTGACGCGCGAGCAGGTGGGGGAGCGGCATGGCGTCTTCGCCGCGTACCGCTTCCCCGGCGCCGACACGCTCATGACCGACGACATCTCGGCGGTGAACGTGATGCCCGCGGTGGGCCATGCGCTCTGGGGCTTGCCGTACCGCCGGCAGCCGGACAGGGCGTACTTCTCGGCGTACCAGTCGATCTTCGACTTCATCGAGGTCCCGGCGGCGGTGACCGTGCCGCCCGCGACGCCATGAGCGCCCCGACGCACCAGGCCGCCATGAAGGAGGCCGCGGCGGACGCGGCCGGCGGGTCGCGCGCCGGCCAGGCCACGCTGGCCGCGATCCCCACGCGGATCGTCCTGCCGCTCCTCCTGCTCGCGGGGGGACTGCTCCTCGGGAGCGAGCTCACGCAAGGCTGGTATCCGCACGACGAGGGCGCGCTGGGACAGGCCGCCGAGCGGATCCTCGCCGGCGAAGTGCCGCACCGCGATTTCGCCGAACCGTACACCGGACTCCTGAGCTACTGGCACGCGCTCGTGTTCTCGGTGCTGCCGGTGAGCTCGGTCTCCATGCGGCTGCCGCTGTTCGTGGCGGCGATGGGGTGGCTGATGGTGCTCTACCGGATCCTGGTGCGGTTCATGCCGCCGGCGGGCGCCGGGCTGGTCGCGCTCACGGCCCTCGCGTGGAGCGTGCCCAACTACCCGGCGCCGATGCCATCGTGGTACATCGTGTTCGCCTCCGGGGTGGCGGCGCTCGCGCTGCTGCGCTGGCACGAGGACGGTGGCGCACGATGGCTCGTGCTCGCGGGGGTGATGGCGGGGCTCGCGTTCCTGTTCAAGCTCACCGGCGTGCTGCTGCTGCTCGGCGCCGGACTGGCACTGCTCGCGGTCGAGCGCCCCGCCGGCGGTGCGGCGGCTCCGTCCGCGCCGCCCGACGCGCCGGCGCTGCCTCCCTCGGCGACGCCGAGCCGCGGCGGCTACGCGTGGGCCGTGGCGGTGGTGCTGCTCGCGGCACCGGTGCTCCTCTTCCGCGTGGCGGGAGGCGGACCGGCGGAGTCGCTCCGCTTCGTGCTCCCCACCGGCGCGCTCTGCCTCGCGGTGGCGTGGCGCGTGCTGCGGCCATCGCCCGTGCCCGACGCGGCGCGCTGGCGCGCGCTGGCCGCGCGCCTTGGGCCGCTGCTGGCGGGCTTCGCGCTCCCGGTCGCGCTGTACCTCGCGGTGCAGGCGGCGTTCGGCGCGATGCCGGCGCTGATCGAGGGCGTGTTCATCGCGCCGTTCCGGCGGTCGACGTTCGCGGCGATGAGGCCCCCCGCCCCGCTCGCGCTGCTCTTCGTGCTGCCGATGGCGCTGGCCCTGCTCGTACGCTCGACCGCGCCGCGCACGGCCCGCGCGGTGCCGGTGCTGGCCGGCGTGGTCGGCGTCGCGATCCTCGCGCTCTCGGGAACGCAGCTCTTCTGGTACCTCTTCGGCTGGTTCTCGGTGTGGGGGCTGCTGTTCGTGCTGACCGCGGGCGCGGTCGAGGCCGCGCTGCGTCCTGCTGCGCGGGCGACCGCACCGGCGACCGCACCGGACGCCGCGCGCGTCGCGGCGCTGCTCCTCGCCTGCCTCGCCGTGAGCGGCACCCTCATCGAGTACCCGTTCGCCTCGCCGATCTACGTGATGTACGGCCTGCCGCTCGTGCTCGTGGCGCTCGCCGCGGTCGTGCGCACGGCGGGGCGCGTGGCGCCGACGCTCCAGGTGGTGCTCACCGGGCTCGCGCTCGGCTTCACGGCGCTGCGCATGCTCCCCGCGTGGAGCGGCGCGTTCGGCGTGGAGTTCGCGCCCACGCAGGACATCGCGCCGATCGAGCTGCCGCGCGGCGGCATCCGCGTGACGCCGCTGCAGGCGGTGATGTTCGAGGACATGATCCCGCTCGTGCAGCAGCGTGCGGCCGGGCGTCCGATCTGGGCCGGCCCCGACGCGCCGGAGATATACTTCTACTCGGGCATCCCCAACCGCACGCGCACCATGTTCGACTTCCTCGACGCACCGGAGGACCAGGCGCGCTCGCTGGTGGAGCGCGTCGAGTCGCTCGGTGCGGGGGTGGTGGTGATCAAGCTGCTGCCGCAGTTCTCGCCCCTCCCCTCGGCGGCGACCGTCGACTCGCTGCGGCGGATCCTGCCGAACGAGAAGCGCTACCCCTTCTACCTGGTGCTCTGGCGGTGACCTCCGTGGCCCGAGGCGGCACCCGATGAACCCGCTGCGGCGCGCCGCGGACCGGCTGCTCGAGCTGCCGATCGTGTACCGCACGATCCAGGCGCCGTTCGCCGAGGCGAAGCTGCAGCCGTTCCTGCGGCGCGTGGACCTCGCGCAGGTGCAGCGCGTCCTCGACGTGGGATGCGGCCCCGGCACCAACGCGCGCGTGTTCGAGCGCTGCGACTACGTGGGGATCGACATCAACCCCGACTACATCGCGACGGCCGGCCAGCGCTTCCGCGGCCGCTTCGTGGTGGGGGACGTCGCCGACCCGTCGGTGCTGCCGGACGAGCGGTTCGACGTCGTGTTCGCCAACTCGCTCATGCACCACCTGCCGGACGACGTGACGGACCGCCTGCTGCGCCGGATGGCGACGCTGGTGGCGCCGGGGGGCGGGGTGCACGTGCTCGACCTCGTGCTCCCCGAGGGCCTCTCGCCCGCCAAGGCGCTCGCGCGCCTCGACCGCGGCAAGCACCCGCGACCGGTGGCGGCGTGGCGCACGCTCTTCACGCGCCACCTCGACCAGCGGCACCTCGAGGTGTATCCGCTCGGGCTGCCGGGCGTGCCGCTCTGGTGGATGGTCTACTTCCACGGGGTGCCTCGATGAGCGTGCGCCGCGTGACGATCGCGATCCCGATCCACAACGAGGAGGAGGTGATCCCCGCGCTGCTCGACCGCGTGGGGAAGGTGCTCGCCGCGACGCCGGGCGGTCCGCACGAGCTGCTGCTGGTGGACGACGGGAGCCGCGACCGCTCGCGCGAGCTGCTCGAAGCCGCGGCCGCGCGCGACCCTCGGCTCGTGCTCGTGGTGCTCTCGCGCAACTTCGGCCACCAGGCCGCGCTCACCGCCGCGTTCGACCACGCGTCGGGCGACGTGATGCTGCTGATGGACGGCGACCTCCAGGACCCGCCGGAGGCGCTGCCGGCACTGCTCGCGAAGCTCGACGAGGGGTATGACGTGGTCTACGTGCGCCGCACGCGCCGCAAGGAGCCGCTCTGGCTGCGCGCGAGCTACCACGTCGCCTACCGGGTCATCGCGCGGCTGTCGCGGATCGCGCTGCCGGCCGACGCGGGCGACTTCGCGCTCCTCTCGCGCCGCGCGGTGGATGCGGTGCGCGACCTCCCCGAGCGGCAGCGCTACCTCCGTGGCCTCCGGAGCTGGGTGGGGTTCCGCCAGACGGGGCTCGCGGTGGAGCGCGCCGCGCGCGCCGCGGGCGAGAGCAAGTACTCGCTGCGCCGGCTCATCGGCCTCGCCCTCGACGGGGCGTTCGCCTTCTCCACCTCGCCGCTCCGCTTCATCGGCGTGGCGGGCGGGATGACGCTCCTCTTCTCGGTGGCGTTCTCGCTGTATGCCGTCTACGCGCGCCTCGTGCTCGGCCAGTCGCCCGCCGGCTTCACCGCGCTCACCGTGCTCGGCACGCTCGTGGGCGGGATGATCCTGCTCTCGCTCTGGATCATCGGCGAGTACGTGGGCCGGATCTACGAGGAGGTGAAGCGGCGGCCGGTGTACCTCGTGGACCGCGTGGTGCGCGGCGCCGCCCCGTCGGGGGACCACGCCGCATCCGGGCGCAGCGCCGCCACGCCGCGCTGATGGACGCCGGCTACGGCGCGCGCTACGCCGAGCTGTACCGGCGCCACTGGTGGTGGCGCGCGCGCGAGGAGTATCTCACGCGGATCATCGAACGGCACCTGCCGCCCCCCGTGGGCGGCGGGCACGCGCACCCGCACGCGAGGGAGGCACCGGACGCCGCCGGTGCGCCGCCGGCGTCCGTCGGCGACGTGCTCGACTTCGGCTGCGGCGACGGCCTCTTCTTCGACGTGCTGCGGCGCTTCGGCACGCCCCATGGGATCGAGCCGGACGGCGCACTGCTCGACCCGCACGGGCCGTGGCGCGCGCGCATCTCGAGCGACCCGCTCGTCCCCGACGCCACGCAGGCGGGCCGGTTCCGGCTCATCGTCGCGCTCGACGTCCTCGAGCACATCGCCGACCCGCGCCCGGTGGTGCACGAACTCGCTGCCCGCCTCGCGCCCGGCGGCCTCTTCGTCGCGACGGTGCCCGCGTTCCAGTCGCTGTGGACCACGCACGATGACCTGAACCACCACGTGAAGCGCTACCGCGTGCCCGAGCTCGAGGCGCTCGTCCGCGCACCAGGCCTCCGCATCGTGGAGTCGCGCTACTTCTTCGTCTGGCTCGCCCTGGCCAAGTGGGTCGTCGTCCGCCGCGAGCGCCTGTCACGCCCGGCGCCGCGGCCTCCGGCGGTCCCGCCCGCCCCCTTCAACCTCGGCGCCCTCTGGCTCTCCCGCCTCGAGCAGCGCCTCGTCGGCCGCTCCCATCCCCCGTTCGGCAGCTCCGCATTGGTCGTCGCCCGCAAGTGACCGCCGACCGCCATCCGCCGTCCGCCATCTGCCATCAGCGCTAGCACAGGTGCACCGCCATCGCCTTGAAGCTCGCCACCACCGCGAGCCCG
>CAZPJF010000010.1:13727-23088 GCA_964586095.1 uncultured Gemmatimonas sp.
GCGCTAGCACAGGTGCACCGCCATCGCCTTGAAGCTCGCCACCACCGCGAGCCCGGGGGCGAGCTGCAGCTCCTGCGCTGACCGCGTGGTGAGCGCCACCACGAGCGGCGTCCCACGCACGTCCACGGTCACGCGGGTGAGCGCACCGAGCGTCGCGACCTCCACGATGCGCCCCGCGAAGCGGTTCCGCGCCGAGTCGTGCGACTGGTCGCGCGCGATCGTGATCTCCTCGGCGCGGATGACCGCGTGCCCCGCACCGGCGGCGAAGTCCCCGACCGCGTACAACGTCAGTCCCTCGGCCTCGAACGCGAACGCGCGGTGCCCACGCACCTGCTCGCCCGGCGGGCCGTCGATCCAGTCGGGCGCCGCCTCGCCCAGGTCGCGCGCGACGCCCGCGAGCACGTTCTCGGCCCCGAGGAACTCCGCCACGTAGGGCGACGCCGGACGCCGGAACACCTCCGCCGGCGGTCCCGACTGCAGCACGCGACCGCCGTCGAGCAGGACCGCCTGGTCGCCGAGCATCCCCGCCTCGGCGAAGTCGTGCGTCACCTGCAGCGTCGTGAGGCCCCAGGCGCGGTGCAGCGCACGCACCTCGCGGCGGACCAGCGCGCGGCGGCGCGGGTCGAGCGCACTGAACGGTTCGTCGAGGAGGAGCAGGCGCGGGCGTCGCGCGAGCGCGCGGGCGAGCGCCACGAGCTGCCGTTCGCCGCCGGAGAGCCCGCGCACCTCGCGCGCGAGGAGCGCGGTGACGCCCATCCGCGCGATCGCCTCCTCGAGCGCGCCGGCATCGGCGGCGCCGTACGCGACGTTCTGCCGCACGGAGAGATGCGGGAAGAGGAACGCGTGCTGGTAGACGAGCCCGACGCCGCGGGACTCGGGGGCGAGTCCGCGCGCGTCCCGGCCATCGAGCGTCACACGGCCGGAGGCGGGCGGCAGGAGCCCCGCGATCACCTCCAGGAGCGTCGTCTTCCCGGAACCGGCGGGTCCGATCACGACGCCGTACGCACCCGGCGGCAGCGCGAGCGACACGTCCTGGAGCGTGAACCGGCCCTTCCGCGCCGAGACGCCGTCGAGGGCGAGCAGCGGGGTGCGGGCACCGACGCCGCTGCCCGCCCCGGGCACGTCCCTGACCGTGGCGGTGATCGCCGCGGCGCCGTGCGCGTCCGTCACCGCTCCCCCGTCCGGTCCGGCCGCAGCGCGCGGAGCAGCGTGAGCGGCACGAGCGCGAGCAGGGCGAGGGCCGCGGCGACCGGCAGCGCCTCGGTCAGGCCGTGGCTCGTGAAGCGGTCGTAGCTCAGCACGCTCACGACCTTCGGGTTGTACGTGAGGACCACGATCGCGCCGAACTCGCTCACCGCGCGCGCCCACATCACCACGGCGGAGGCGAGGAGGCCGCGCGCCGCCAGCGGCAGCGTGACGCGGTGGAAGGCGCGCCACGGCGTGTCGCCGAGGGTGCGCGCGACGCCTTCGTAGCGCGGATCCACCTTGGCGAACGCCTCGCGCGCGCCGCTCACGAAGAGCGGCGCGGAGACGAAGAGCATGGCCGCGACGATCCCGAGGGGCGTGCCGACGATGCGCAGCCCGAGCGCGAGCGCCGCCCCGCCGACCGCGCTCTCGCGCCCGAGCAGCAGCAGGAGCGCGATGCCGGCCACCGGGTGCGGGATGAGCAGCGGCAGGTCGAGCACCGCCGAGAGCACCGCGCGGCCCGGGAAGTCGCGGCGCGCGAGCAGGTACGCGAGCGGCGTGGCGCAGGTGACGCCCAGCAGCGTGGCGGCGGTCGCGCAGAGCGCCGTGAGCGCCAGCGACGCGCGCAGCTCGCCGTCGCTCCCCAGGCGGCGCAGGCCCTCGGCGCCACCGATCCCCACGAGCTCGATCAGCGGCGCGGCGAGGAAGAGCAGCAGCAGCGAGGCCGCGAGCGCGGCGGCCACGCTCAGGAGGCGCGGGAGCGCGCGACCGGCGGACGTCATGCGGCGGGCGGCGCGCCCGGCGCGCCGCCCGGCGCAACGCCCGGCGCAACGTCCGGCGCAACGTCCGGCGCACCGATCGGCCCGGCGCCAGGCCCGGCGCCCGCGCCCGGCGCACCAGTCCCGGCGGACGAATCAGCCGGCGGCGGCGGCGCCGCCGCGGGGACCCACGCGGGCCGCGCCCCGCGCACCACGGGCGCCTCGAGCGCGTCGAGCCCCTCGCGCCGGAGGATCGCGCGCCCCTCGTCCGAGAGGAGGAAGGCGGCGAAGCGCGCCGCGAACGCCGGATGGGGGGCCGCGCGCGGCACGGCGAAGCCGTAGATGATGGGCGCGCCGCGGAAGGTCACCGAGTCGCCGGCGCGCGCGCCGCGCACCGTGATCGACGCGTGCGCGTACGCGTCGGCCGAGTCGGGCGGACTGAGGTCGATCGCCTTCGGCAGCTGGACGTACGGGAGGCCGATCGCGCGCGCCATGGATTCGTACGACCAGATGTAGTCGAGCTCGCCCGCCTGGAGCAGGCCGACGAGGTCGGCTTCCTTGGGCCGCACGTTGCGGTCGGGGCTCGCGGCCTCGAGCCGCGCGGCGAGTCCCGGCTCGCCGTAGTGCCGCTCGGCCAGCTGCCAGACGAGCATCGTCCGGTACCCGTTCGGGTCGAGATTCGGGTCCGACCGGCCGACCTCGACGCCGGGACGCTGCATGATGCGCCACCAGGTGTCGGGGCCGACCTCGGACGCGTACCGCGAGCGCGCCGTGTAGGCGACCACCATGCGGTTGCGCGCGAACTCCACGTAGCCGTCGACGTGCTCCGGCATCAGGTACCGCGGGAAGACCTCGGCGTCGGCGAGCGCGACCAGGTCGGGGATCTTGCCGAGCTCGGTGAGCTTGCGGGCGCTCTCGAGCGAGCCCGCGCTCTCCTGTTCGGCGCGCACGCCCTCGCGCGCCGCGAAGGAGTCGAGCGCGGCGCGGATCGGGCGCGCGAGGCTCCCGGCGTTGTACACGACGAGCACCGGCTCGCGCGCCGCATCGCCGCCGCAGGCGGTGGACAGCCACAGGACCAGCAGCGGGACGAACCTCGCGGCGCGCATGGCCCGTAGTGTCGCGAGCCCGTCCCGCCGGCACCAGTCCCGGGCTGTAGATTCCCTCCCCACCCTCCCCTCGGACCCGATGACCGAACTCGCCCTCGACATCCGGGGCGTCTCCAAGCGCTATGCGGCACACGTGGCGGTCCAGGACCTCAGCCTCGCGGTCCCGCGCGGCGCGGTCTACGGACTGCTCGGCCCCAACGGCGCCGGGAAGACGACCACGATCCGGATGATCCTCAACATCATCGCGCCCGACACCGGCGCGATCACGATCCTCGGCCGCCCCAACACCGACGGCGCCATCCTCGACCGGCTCGGCTACCTCCCGGAGGAGCGCGGGCTCTACAAGAAGATGGCCGTGCGCGACGTGCTCCGGTTCCTGGGCGAGCTCAAGGGCGTGGACCGGCGCGCCGTCGACGGTCGGATCGACGAGTGGCTCGACCGGATGTCGCTGCGCACCCCGGAGAAGGACTGGGGGAAGCAGAAGGTCGAGGAGCTCTCCCGCGGGATGCAGCAGAAGGTCCAGTTCATCGGCACGCTGCTGCACGATCCCGAGCTCGTGATCCTCGACGAGCCGTTCTCGGGGCTCGACCCGATCAACGCGCAGGCGCTCAAGGACACCGTGGTGGACCTCAAGCGGCGCGGCAAGACGGTCATCTTCTCGACGCACCTGATGGACAACGCCGAGCGGCTCTGCGACGCGGTGTGCATCATCGCGCGGGGCGACAAGGTGCTCGACGGCTCCGTGGCGGCCGTGAAGGCGGAGAACGCGGGCCGGACGGTCGCGCTCGCGCTCGAGGGGGCGGCGGGCGCGGCCGTGACGGCCGTGCTGCAGGACCGCGCGCTCGTGGAGCGCGCCGACGACAACAACCGGTTCTTCGAGGTGGAGCTCGCCCCCGCCGGCGATGCGCAGGTCCTGCTGCGCCGGCTCATCGACGCAGGGGCGCGCATCCAGCGGTTCGAGCGGGTGCAGCCGTCGCTGCACCAGATCTTCCTGCAACGCGTCGGCGCCACGGGCGTCGAGGAGGGGATGAGCGGCCATGGGTAAGCTCTGGGCGGTCATCCGGCGCGAGTACCTCGAACGCGTCCGCAACAAGTGGTTCATCATCGTCACGGTCTTCGGGCCGGTGTTCTTCGCCGCCATCATGATCCTCCCGGCGGTGCTCACCGTGCGCGGCATGCGCGACGTGCGCGTGAGCGACGTGCGCGTCATCGACGCGACCGGCATCGGTCTCGGCGAGCGGGTCGCGGCGCGCATCCGCGCGCTCGGCGCGCCGGGCGACGCGGCCCCGGGCGACACGACCCCGGGCGACACGACCCAGCGCGCGACGCCCGCTGGCGACTCGGGCGCGACGCCCGCCGCCGCACCTGCCGCGCCCGCGGGCGGCACCCGGACCGAAGTCACGGTCGCCGTGGTCGACCCCGCCGATCTGGCGCGTACCGAGGAGGCGCTCGTCGCCGACGTGCAGGCCGAGCGCCTCACCGGCTACCTCGTGCTCGACACGGCGACGCTGCGCACCGGCCGGGCGCGCTACGCCGGCCGCAACGCGGCCTCGGTGGGGGAGAACGAGCGCATCGAGGGGGCCCTGCGCCGCGCCGTCTTCGGCTTCCGGCTCGAGGGCGCCGGGCTGGCCAGCGCGACCGCCGATTCACTGGCGGGCTTCCGCGTGCGGCTCGCCACCGAGCGCATCACCGACAAGGGGAAGAGCGGCTCCGGCCTCGCCGGCGCGATCTTCGGCTTCATCCTGGCCTTCTTCCTCTACATGGCGATCATCCTCTACGGCCAGGCGATCCTGCGCGGCGTGCTGGAGGAGAAGACCACGCGCGTCGCCGAGGTGATCGTGGCGAGCGTGAAGCCCGACATCCTGCTCGCGGGGAAGGTGATCGGGGTGGGCGCGGTGGGACTCACGCAGTTCGCGATCTGGATCGCGAGCGGCGTCTTCTTCTGGGGCGAGCGGATGCGCCTCATGAGCGCCATGGGCGCGCCCGCGGCCGCGACGCAGGCCGCCGCCGACGGGGCCGCGGGGATGTTCGCCTTCCCGACGATCGAGCCCTTCACGATCGTCGCGCTGCTGCTCTTCTTCCTGCTCGGCTACACCTTCTACGCCTCCCTCTTCGCGGCGGTCGGCGCGATGGTCGGGAGCCAGGAGGAGGCCAACCAGGCGGTCCAGCCCGTGATGATGCTGCTGGTGTTCTCGATCATCTTCGTGCAGCCGGTGATGACCAACCCCACCGGGCGGCTGGCGGAGGTCATGAGCGTCCTCCCGTTCTCGGCGCCGATCATCATGCCCATGCGCATGACCGCCACGCCGGTGCCATTCCTCACGGTCCTGGCGTCGCTCGCGGGCGTCGCGCTGGCCTGCGTGGCCGCCATCTGGGTCTCGGCGCGCATCTACCGCGTGGGGCTGCTGATGTATGGCAAGCGCCCCACCCTCCGCGAACTGGCCCGCTGGGTCCGGCAGTCCTGAGGCCGCTGTAAACGTGCGGGGGCCGGACGGCATCCCATCGTCGTCCGTGCCCCCTGCCCCCGCACCGGAGCCGCGCGCCCCCGAGGCGCTCGACGACGTCCGCGCCGCCCAGCGCGGCGACGCGGACGCGTTCGGCCGCCTCTACCGCGAGCACGTCGGGCGCGTCCACGCCCTCGCGTTGCGGCTCACGGCGGACCGCACGCGGGCCGAGGAGCTGGTGCAGGACGCGTTCGTCCGCGCGTGGGAGAAGCTGGGCAGCTTCCGCGGCGAGAGCGCGTTCGGCACCTGGCTGCACCGGCTCACGGTGAACTGCTTCCTGGTGGGCGCGCGCGCGCAGCAGCGGCGGCGTGCGCACGAGGAGGCGCCGGGCGAGCTGCCCGAGCCGGCGCTCGACGCGGAGGGCGAGGGACTCGGCCGCGAGGGGCGGATGGACCTCGAGCAGGCGATCGCGGCGCTCTCGCCCGGCGCCCGGACGGCGTTCGTGCTGCATGAGCTCGAGGGGTATTCGCATGAGGAGATCGCGGCGCTCTCGGGCGTGGCGGCCGCGACGATCCGCGCCCAGCTGTTCCGGGCGCGGAAACGCCTGCTGGAGGTGCTGAAGCCATGATCGCGCACGACGAACTCGACCCGCAGGACGCGGCGCGCCTGCGCGCAGCGGTGGAGCGGCTCCCCGCCGAGGTGGAGCCGGCGCAGGACCTGTGGCCGGCGATCCGTGCGCGGATCGAGGCGGGGCGCGTCCACGCACTCCCGGTGCGCCAGGCGCCGGACCCGGGCGCGCTTCCGGAGCACGGTGCGCCGGCGCTGGGCGCCACCGGGCCTCGCGGCGTGCCGGTGCCGTGGTACGCGGCGCCGCGCCGCCTCGCGGCCGCTGCGGTGCTGCTCGTCGCGGCGACGGCGGCGACCACCTGGTGGGTGAGCACCCGCCCGGGCACGCCCCCCGCGAGCGCGGGTGCCGGCGCGCCCGCTCCCGCGATGGCCGCCGACGCCGCGGGCACCGCGCGCGCCCTCGCCTCCTTCGCGTCGTACGAGCGCTCGGCCGCCGAGCTCGCCTCTGCGCTCGAGCGTCGGAGCGCGGAGCTCGATCCGCGGACGCGCGAGGTGCTCGAGCGCAGCCTGCGCACCATCGACGTGGCCATCGCCGAGGCGCGCGAGGCGCTCGCCGCCGACCCGGGGAACGCCGCGGTGCGGGCCTTCGTGGTCGCCGCCTATCGCCAGAAGGTGGATTTCCTCCGACGCGCGAACGACGTCGCCGCACTCCAGGGGCCCTGATGACGCGAACCACTGTGCGCCGGCTCGACCTGGCCGTGACCGCGGTCGCCGCCGTGGTGTTCGCGGCCGCCGCCCCGCCCCTCGACGCGCAGGCGAGCGAGAAGCTCGTGCGCGGCTGGCCACTCGACCGCGACGGGCAGGTGAAGATCTTCAGCCCGGCGGGACGCATCCGCGTGGTCGGCTGGGACCGCGACAGCATCGCGGTGAGCGGGACCATCGCGCGCGGCGCACCGTTCTACGGCGGCGGGAGCCGGCGCGGCGTGAAGTTCGGCATCGAGGGGCTGGGTGGCCCGGGCGCCGCGTCGGGCGACTTCACGGTGTACGTGCCCGCGACCGCGATCGTCTGGGTTCGCGGCGCCGCCACGGACATCTCGGTGGAGGGCCTCACGGGCGGCGTCGACGTGGGGTGCGTCTCGGGGGCGGTGCAGGTGCTCGGCGATCCGCGGGAGCTGCTCGCCGAGGCGATGGAGGGGACGGTGGACATCGTCGGCTCGCCGGGCTTCCTGCGGGCCAAGACGGCGAGCGGTGCGCTGAGCTGGCGCGGGCACGCGCAGGACGCCACGCTCGGCAGCGTGAGCGGCCGCATCGAGGCGCTCGGCGGCCCGGCCGGCCGGGTGCGGATCGAGACCATCTCGGGCGACGTGTCGGTCGACGCCGCGCTCGCGCGCGACGCCGACGTGGTGATCGAGTCGCACTCGGGGAACGTGGAGCTCCGCCTGCCGAGCGGGACGCCGACCGCGCTCACGGTGGACGCGGCGCGGGTGGTCGGCGAGCCGCGTGGGGCGCCGACTGCCGCCACGGGAAAGCGGCCGCCGCCGCGCACGATCCCGCTGAACGGCGGGGCGGCCGGCGCGACCGCGACGGTCACCGTGCGCTCGTTCAAGGGCGAGCTCCGATTGCTCCCCGCCAGGGCACAGCCCAAGTGAGTGGCCTCCATGCGACGAAGGGCGCCCGCGGAGCGGGCGCCCTTCGTCGCGTGGAGGCCGCGGTCGATGCCGCGCCGGCCGGACCGGCTCAGCCCGCGGTCGCCGCCGGCGCGCAGTGCGTGTCGAAGGCCTTCGTGAGGTCGGCCGCGATCGCATCGACGGTGCGCCCCTCGATCTGCCAGCGTTCGATCATGTGCACCAGCCTGCCGTCGCGCAGCAGGCCGATGCTCGGCGAGCTGGGGGCGTAGCCCGTGAAGTACTCGCGCGCGCGGCGCGTGGCGTCGGCGTCGTTGCCCGCGAAGACCGTGTAGAGGTGGTCGGGCCTGACCGGATGCTGGAGCGCCGCCGCCACCGCGGGCCGCATGTTGCGCGCGGCGCAGCCGCAGACGGAGTTCACGATCACGAGCCGCGTGCCGGGCGCGTCCTTGAGCGCCTCATCGACCTGGGCCGCGGTGCGCAGCTCGTCGACGCCGAGCCGCGTGAGCTCGGCGCGCATCGGGGCCACGAAACGTTCGTCGTACATCATCAGGAGGGAGGCTGGAGGATGGAGGAGGAAGGGTGACGGGAGCTCGGCGGCCGGGATCCGCGGCGGGGGGGCGACGCCGCCCGCCTTCGACCGTCCGCCTCCATCCCTACTCTCTCGAGAGCGCGAGGATCGCGGCCTGCGGCACGACGAGAAACCGCTCGCCCTCGAACGTGATCTCGACGGCCGCCTTCCGGAAGAAGATCGCGTAGTCCCCCACCTGCGCCTGCATGGGCACGAACTTCGTCTCCTTCGACGCGCCGATGCGCCAGGGCTCGTCGAGATGGTCGCTCACCTCGGGCAGCGGCTGGCCGGGACCGGTCGCGACGATCGTCCCGCCCTGCACCGCCTGGTTCTCGACCGCGGTCGCGGGGAGGTAGAGGCCCACCTTCGAGCGCTCCTCCCCCTCCTCGAGCCTGATGAGCACGCGGTCGCCGACGACGAGGAGCTCCTTCTTGCCCTTGCGCATACGGGAATGAATCTATCGCCCTCAGCGGACGAGGAACAGCCGGTCCTGGCGGCGCAGGGCCCAGCGGGCGACACCGTTCGGATCGAGGATGGCGTCCTCCTCCTGCGCCATGCGCACGGGCTGCCCGCCCCACTCCGGCACGGGCGTCGTGGCCTGCAGCTCGATCGAGTACCACATGTCGGGGATCACCGTCGCGTCGCCGCGGCCGGGCACGCCGTCCTGGTAGTCCCAGAGCCCCACCAGCGGGCCCGCGCCATGCCCATGCTTGCCGATCGGGTGCGAGTAGAGGGTGCCGTCGATCCCCTCGGCACGCATCCGCGCGAGCGAGGCGCGCAGCACCTCGTTGCCGGTGCGCCCGGCGCGCAGCTCCTCCATGGTGATGTCCTGCAGCCGATTCGCGTGGCGCAGCGCGCGCTGCAGCCCGGCCGGCGGCTCGGTCTCGCCCGGCAGGAGCACGTAGCCGTCGTGCTGCGTGTCGGTCGCGAGTCCGAGCGCGGTGATGCCGACGTCGCACCAGAGGACGTCGCCGCGCTGGATGACGGGATCGTCGCCGAGCTGGGCCGCGGTGGCCCCCTTGCGCTGCACGCTCACGCTGGGCTGGAACCAGGTGCCGAGCCCGAGGTCGTTCACCTGCTGCCGCCACCACCAGACGAGGTCGCT
>CAZPJF010000011.1:0-22403 GCA_964586095.1 uncultured Gemmatimonas sp.
GGACAAGAGCCTCTTCGCTTTGTACCAGGCAATCTCAGGGGTCAACATCCATCGTGGCGATGTGCGTTCCGCGATTGTTGCTCTACGCCAGGGCATTGGATTGATCCCGGTACATCGCGCCGAGCGGGGCCGCCTGATCTCTGCGGCCCTATATGCGGCGGCGTCGATTGCCGATGCGGACCTGCTCTTGTCGATCCTTGCTGACTGTGGCGCCACTTCCGCTCGCCATCATCGCAGCATCCTCGCGATCGCGACGGAGTGGGAGTCGCGACACGGCGGCCTGTCGACCTTCAACCGCGACCTCTGCCGTGCCCTCGCAAGGGCGGGGCACCGGGTGGTATGCGTGGTGCCGGAAGCGGCCGAGCAAGAGCGGCATAACGCGGAGCGGGACGGCGTGCAGCTCGTAGTACCAGAAGCGCCGCCGGGCCTCGGCGGCACCGAAAAGCTGCTGGCGGACGTCCCGCTCCCTGATGGTTTTCGGCCGGACTTGATCATCGGGCACGACCGAAAGACGGGGCCGCACGCAGCTGCGCTCGTCCGACGGTTGTCCGGAGCGCGGCGCGTGCACTTCGTACATACCCGCCCGGAGGATATCGAGTGGCACAAGGACAGGCTGGGTGAGGATGACGCCGCGTTCAAGGGCGAGGAGCGTCGGATGCTGCAGGAAGAACTTGCCGCGGGCGCGTCGCTGGTCGCGGGCGTGGGCCCGGCGCTCTTTCAGGCGGCCTCCTCACTCCTCTACTTGGCCTCGCCGCGACCGCTGCTTCACCGCCTTGACCCCGGCATCCAGCTCATCGAGCGTCCGCCGGACCTCCCGCCCGAGGTTCACTGCTTGGTGCTCGGTCGCGCGGAGGACCGCACGCTGAAGGGGCTGGATAGTGCTGCGCGGTCTCTTGCCGCTGTGGCTCGGCGTGCCAAGGTGCCCGTGCGGCCGCGTCTCATCGTCCGAGGCGCCCCCAAGGGCACTGGCGGCGATCTGCGCCGGATCCTGGCCGAGATCGCCCAGGACCGTCTCGACATCGAGGTTCGTGAGTACACGGCCGATGTCGAGACGCACGAGACGCTCGAGATAGCGGCAAGCGAGTGGGAGCGGCGCATCGAAGCAGTCCTCATGGATCGCCGCGCCGCGTTCGCGAGCGCTGTGGAGGTGCGCCAGCGGCTCGCCGAGGTGCTGACGTGGGAAGACGCCGTCCAGGGCCTAGAGCAGGCCTGGGATCCTCTCCTCGCGCCCGCCGCTTGAGTCACCTCCACCGCTCTGGGTGGCTCGAGCCACGGTCGCTGCCGCGCGTCGGGCCATCGTAGCCTCGGGGGCACCTTTCGGGCAGGGTATGAGAGAAAATTCGTACGATCTGGAATGATCTACGTGGTTCTATGAGCCGTTGACACACGGCGCGAACCGCGCCCAAGCTCGCCCGCGTCATGGAGACCGGACACAACCTATACTGCGAGCACCTCGGCGTGCCCGTACCCCGCGTCGAGGAGGTGGTCGGGCGCGGCGTCACCAAGCTGTTCCACATCATGGTCGTGGCGCTGCTGGAGCGTGGCGCACCGATGACGCTCGAGGAGATCGCGGCGCGCCTCGACTCGGCCGGCGTGTGGTCGGAGACCGGGGATCTCTGCATGTCGATCACCAAGGCGTGGCACGGCCTCGAGCCCGTCTACCGCGATCGTGAGGGGCGCTTCGGCTTGAATCTCCGCGCGCCGCAGATGTGCTCGCTCCTGTTCGCGACGGGCCTGCGGTCGCCTGCCACCCCGCCCCCGCCCGCGCTGGAGCCCGAGCTGCCGGGGGACGACGTCCCGCTCTCGGCCGAGGAGCTCGATGCCGCGTTCCGAGATCGCGATGTGTGGAACGTCTCGTCCGTCCGTCAGGTCGCGGCGGTGCTCGACGTCCACCGGGCGCCCATGACCCTCGCACAGATCGAGGCGGTGCTCGCCCGGCTGACGCCCCACCGGAGGCCGATCGAGGTCGACCGGCCCCTCCCGAAGAGCCCCCTCCTGCTCCGTCGCGAGGGCGGCCGGTTCGAGCTCGATCTAGAGGACGCCAGCGTGGCCGGGATGCGCCGGGCCGTCCGCGCGCACGCGCGCACCGAGATGATCCGACGCGAGGGCGCGGCGCGACTGGAGCTGCACATGGCCGAGCTCGCGGCCCGGCGCGCCGAGGCGCTCCGGCGCGATGCGGCGGCTGCGAGCGCGCTCCGCCGGGCGGTGGTGCGCGCCGTCCCTTCACCCGAGGGGCCGCAGGCGCTCGCGGTGCTCGACGTCGCGCGTCGGTCCATCCGCGCGTTCGTCGGCGGCGAGATCGCCGCAGCGCCCTTGCATCTTTCACGATTCGATCTCGTCGCGGGGCTTCACGTGCGCGACACCCTGGGAGCGCTCGGGCTGGAAGCCGATCGCTTCCGGCTTGTGGACCTCAAGCCCCCGAAGAAGTCCATGCGCATCAACCGGCAGGGACGCACGCTGTCGATCACCCCGGAGCTGCTGATCTCGGGTACGATCGGAACGAGCCGGCCGCTCGGCGATCCGGCCGCGGTGGCGCGCTACCTCGCCGAGGGGAGCGTGGCGAAGCTGATCCGTCGGATCGAGAGCGACGTGAAGGCGCTCTTCGCGTTCTATCAATACGGCACCCTTCACAACTACGTGCGGCTCAGGTGGGGTTTCATCGACGAGAGCCTGGGCGTTGAATGGGCGCTCCCGGGCGATCCGCAGCTTCACGGGATCTTGACGGCTGCCATTGCAGCGGCGAGCCCCGTCGCCATTGTCCTCGGCGCCTCGCCCGGCTGGACCGATCCGTGGTCGCGGGCGCAGCGTGTTCGCGTCGTCTCCGTCGGCAGCTACGACGTGATCCTGGAGACCGAGCACGCGGAGCGGATCACCGTGACGAAGGCGGCGATCCAGGCGATCCGGCCCATGGACTCCGTGCGCCCGGATGGCACCTCGCCGCAGGCGGCCGTCGGCTGACAAGCCGCCTGCGCGGCGCGCCGGATCGGGGTAGGTTGGCCGCCATGAACGGCCACGATCCACGCGCGCTCCGCTGCCGCGGCCTCGTCAAGCGCTACGGCGACGTCGTCGCCGTGGACGGGCTCGACCTCGAGGTGCGCGCCGGCGAGTGCTTCGGCCTGCTCGGGCCGAACGGCGCGGGCAAGACCACCACGGTCGAGATCTTCGAGGGGCTCACCGCGCCGACCTCCGGCGAGGTCGAGGTCCTCGGCGAGCGCTGGAGGGGCGACGGCCTCGCGCTCCGCGTCCGGCTCGGCGTGCAGCTCCAGGAGACGCGCTTCCCCGAGAAGCTCAAGGTCGGCGAGGTCATCGAGCTGTTCCGCAGCTTCTACCCGCGCGGGCTCGAGCCGAGGGACGCCCTCGCGCGCGTCTCGCTCGAGGAGAAGGAGCGCGCGTTCGTCAGCGCCCTCTCGGGCGGCCAGAAGCAGCGCCTCTCGCTCGCCTGCGCGCTCGTCGGCGATCCCGAGCTCGTCTTCCTCGACGAGCCCACCACGGGACTCGACCCAGCCTCGCGCCGGCAGCTCTGGGATATCGTCGAGGACCTCAAGGCGCGCGGGCGGACGATACTGCTCACCACCCATTACATGGAGGAGGCCGAGCGCCTCTGCGGCCGCGTCGCGATCGTCGATCGCGGCAAGAAGCTCGCCGAGGGCACCCCGCGCGAGCTCGTCGCCTCGCTCGGCGCCGAGCACGTGATCGAGCTGGAGACCGACGGGCGCCTCGCCGCCGCGGAGCTCGCCGCGCTCCCGTCGGTCGAGGCCGTCCGCTGCGAGGGCGGCGCCGCGTGGCTCACGGTGCGGGACGTCGCCCGCGCCGTGCCCCCGCTGCTCGCGCTCGCCGCCGAGCGCGGCCTCGTCGCGAAGCGGCTCGCGACGCACCACGCCACGCTCGAGGACGTCTTCCTCGCGCTCGCCGGCCGCTCGCTCGATAACAAGGAGGCGCCCCGATGACCCCGCGCCCGTTCCGCGGCCTCCGCGCCTCGCCGCTCTTCCAGCTCACCCGGGCGCGCGTCCTCGAATTCCTGCGCGAGCCGGAGGCCATCTTCTGGGTCTTCCTGTTCCCGGTATTGCTTGCGATCGCGCTCGGCGTCGCATTCCGCAACAAGGCCCCCGAGCCGCTCCCGGTGGGCGTGGAGCGCGGCCCCGCCGCCGAGGCGCGGCTCGCCGCGCTCGGGGCGTCGGGGCGATTGCGCCCCGAGGCGCTCGACCGCGACGCGGCCCGCGCCGGCCTCAGGACCGGCAAGCTCGCGCTGGTCGTGCTCGCCACCGACCCGCCGACCTACTGGCTCGACGCCACCCGCCCGGAGAGCCGCCTCGCGCGGCTCGAGGTCGACGACGCGCTCCAGCGCGCCGCGGGCCGCGTCGATCCCATTGCGCCCGCCGAGCTCGAGATGACCGAGAAGGGCTCGCGCTACATCGATTTCCTGATCCCGGGCCTGCTCGGCATGAACCTGATGGGGACCGGGATGTGGTCCATCGGCTTCGCGCTCGTCCAGAAGCGCGCGGGGAAGCTGCTCAAGCTCTTCATCGCCGCGCCGATGCGGCGCTGGCACCTGCTCGCGGCCCAGGTCCTCGCGCGGCTCGTCTTCCTGACGCTCGAGGCGACCTTCCTCGTCGCCTTTGCGGTCCTCGCGCTCGACGTCCCCCTGCGCGGCTCGCTCCTGACCTTCGCGCTCGTCGCGGCGCTCGGCGCCATGTCCTTCGTCGGCCTCGGCCTGCTCGTCGCCGCGCGGCCGCGCACGGTCGAGGGCGTCTCCGGCCTGATGAACTTCGCGATGTTCCCGATGTGGATCTTCTCCGGCGTGTTCTTCTCTTACGAGCGCTTTCCGGACGCGATCTTGCCGCTGATACGCCTCCTGCCCCTGACGGCGCTCAACGACGCGCTGCGACAGGTGATGCTGGACGGGGCGGGCGCCGGGGCGATTGCGTCGCAGCTCGCCGTGCTCGCGGCCTGGGGCGGGCTCTCCTTCCTCGCGGCGCTCAGGATCTTCCGCTGGCAATAGGCGACCTGCCTCGAGGAGCACGAGCGATAGGCCGACGCGCTCGCCTGTCGCTCGAAGGCGAATGTCGCGCGCTACGAAGGAGCCGCCCGCCTGAGCAGCGACCAGAGGCCCACGGCCGCGAGGATCGCGAGATCCGTGAACAGGAGCGGCGCGAAGGCCGGCGCGCCGAAGATCAGGCGGCCGAGATACGTCGCTCCGGGCCGCCGCAGGTTCGCGGCGGAATGGAGCGCGAAGCCGAGCACGCCGACGGCCGCCTCGAGCGCGAGCACGCCGAGGCAGATCCGGAGGAAGCGCGCGTCGCGCGGGCGGAGGACAGCGATCAGGAGGAAGCTCGAGCCGAAGGCGGCGGCGACGACCGACAGCCACTCGGCGCTGTCGAAGAAGGCGTTCTGCGCGTGGTCCAGGAGCGAGAGCGCGAGGTTGCCGACGAAGCCGCCGAGCGCGAGGAAGACGACCCACACGCCCCACGCGGGGGAGTCGGGCGACTCCATGCGCGTCAGCAAGAGGAGGAGCCCCAGGCCGACGTACGCGAGCGGCGCGGCGAACGGCGCGGCGTAGGTGAGCGAGCGGAGCGTCTGCGCGGCGAAGAACGCGCTCTCCAGGTGGAAGAGCATGCCGGCGACGCCGACCCCGATCGACGCGACGCCGACGAGCATCGCGAGCGGCCGCAGCGCGCGGCGGAGCGAGGCGCGGAAGAGGCCCGGGAGGAGCAGCAGCGCCGCGACGGCGGAGAAGCCGATCGGCACCCACTCCGCCGGGTTCGCGAACGCGTTCGCCGCGTGGGCGAGCGCGATGTCCGCGCCGAGGAACGCGAGGTTCGAGACGATGAAGATCTCGACCCACTGCTCGGGGCTGATCGAGGCGAGCCGCCGCGGCGCTTTCATGGCCCGCGCCCGGTCCGCCCGGAGGCCGGCGCGGGCCGGGCCGGGGCCGGCGCGGCCGCGCCCTTCGGGGGGGTCGCGCCGGCCGAGAGCTCCGCGGCCGCGTGGTCGATCTCGACCTTGTGGCGCAGGATCTCGTAGTTGCCGTGCCATTGCACGAAATCGGCGCCGCCCATGAAAGCGCCGTGCTTCGCGGTGCGCCCGTAGTAATGCCAGAGATCGAACTCGAAGAACTCGATCGGCTCGTCGAACGGGGCCGGCGTGAGCCGCCCCTTGTCGCGGAGCGCCGCGATCACGTCGAGCGCCGCATCCACATGCTCGTTGGTCGCGGCGAGCACCCGCTCGGCCACGGCATAGAACGCGTCGATCCGCGAGCGAGAGTGGCACTTCAGACAGACCTCCTTCATCTCGATCTGCCCTCGAACGCCGTTCGGCCGCATCGTCGATATCGGCGCGAACAGGTACCACGACAGCCGCTCCGTCGTGTCGTGGGTCATCTTCATCCCGTCGAGGCCGCTCATGTGGCATGTCGAGCAGGTGGGCACGGGCATGTCGGCCGTCGTGAGGCGCCCCGGGCTGGCCGTGAGGTTCATCGTGTCGCGCTGCGCCTCGAAGAGCACGCCGTGCTTCGACTCGGTGTAGATCTCGAACTGCGAGTGATCCGGGCCCATGTGGCACTGGCCGCACGTGCTGGGCAGGCGCGCGAGCTCCACCGAGGCGCTGTGGCGAGCGTGGCAGCTCGTGCACGTGCCGAACGACCCGTCGGCGTTCGGGCGCCCGATCGCGTGGCAGGCGTCGCAGCCGCCCGCGACGGCCGCGCCGCCCTCGGCGATACCGACCGGGTTCGGCGGCCGGTCGATCCACCCCTTGTGGTGGCGCTCCCCGAGCTCGATCTGCGCGGGCGAGAACCCCTCCTTGCCGTGGACCGCGGCCCACGAGGGCCCCGCGTGCCGGCTCCGCGCGTACTGATCGTATTCGGTCGCGTGGCACTGCGAGCAGTTCTTCGCCGTCAGCGCCTTCGCGATCACGAACCCCCGGTGCTCCATGCTCTCCTGCCCCTCCTGCGGGCGGTGGCAGTCGAGGCAGTTCACGCCCTTCACGGCGTGCTGGCTCCGCTCGAACTCGACGAGGATCGCCGACGTCTCGCGGCGGTGGCACTCGGCGCACTTGCCGGTCGCCGACGCGAGCGCCGCGGTGGGCTGCTGGCGCTCGATGCTCGGCCGCTTCGCGTGGATGATGAGCGCCGCGACGACGAGCGCCGTCCCGAGGAAGACCGCAATGAACACCGATTTGAAGGACATGAGGGGCGAGATGCTATTCGCCGCTCGCCCGCGCGCAACACGCCGCGAGGCGTTCCAGCGGGCCCGTAATGGTCATCGATCGTATTCGATATGCTCCGGACAGGACGCGACGGGGCGAGGCGCGCGCTCCTGTCTCGCGCACCTGCTCGAGGGGCGGCGGACGGCGTCTGGACGAAGGACGCACGACCGGACGCACGACCGGGTTGACAATCGGTAAGTGAACATTTACATACTTGCTCATGGCCCAGGTGCGTCGAACCCACGAGGAGCGCCGCGCGGAGATCGCCGACGCCGCGCTGCGGATCATCGCCACGCGCGGGATCACCGCGCTCACCGTCTCCGCGCTCGCCGGGGAGCTGGGGCTCACCGGCGGCGCCCTCTACCGGCACTATCCCTCGACGGACGCGATCCTCGACGCGGTCGCCGCGCGCGCGGCGGAGCTGCTCGACGCGTCGCTGCCGGACGCGTCGCTCGACCCGCTCACGTGGCTCGATCGCTTCGTGGAGTCGCGCTCGCGCGCCGTCGCTGGGCACGCGGGGCTCGCGCCGCTGCTCCTCTCCGATCAGCTCGCGATGGCGCTCCCGGAGGGCGCGATCGAGCGGCTCCGCGGCGCCGTGCGCAACACGGCCGCGGCCATCGAGCGCGCGCTGCGCGAGGGGCAGGCGCGCGGCGAGATCCGGCGCGACGTGGAGGCGCGGCAGCTGGCCCCGATCGTCATGGGGACGGTGCAGATCCTCATGCTCTCGCGGGGCGGGGCGCTCCCCCGCACGGCGAGCCCGGCGAGCACGTGGGGCGCGCTGCGGACGCTCCTCTCGCGCGCGACGGAGGAGCCGGCCCGATGAGCGCCCCGACCGGCTGGGCCCGGCGGCTGCGGCGCCTCCTGCCCTACGCCGCGATCGCCGTCGCGGGCGCCGCGGGCGTGATCGCGCTCAAGACCCGCCCGGTCGAGGCGACGACCGCGCGCGTCGAGACCGGCCCGGTCGTCCGCGAGGCCGTGGGCACGGGGACGATCGAGAGCGAGGCGCAGGTGAGCCTGGCCTTCACGATCCCGGGGAGGATCACAGAGATCCGGGTCCACGAGGGCGCCCAGCTGAAGGCCGGCGATCTGCTCGCGACGCTCGACGCCGGCCAGCACGAGCAGGAGCTCGCGGTCGCGCGCCGGGGGGTGGACGTCGCGGCGGCGGCGGTGGTCCGGAGCGAGGCCGATATCCGGCGCGCCCAGGCCGCGCTCGACGCCGCGGAGCTCGATCAGCGCCGGATCGAGGTCCTGTTCAGCGCAGGGGCCGTGGCGGCCGCAGAGATCGACACGATCCGGGATCGCGTGGCGCGGGCGAGGGCAGAGCTCGACGCGGCGCACGCCGTCCGCCGCCAGGGCGGCGGCAGCGTCGCCCTGGCGCGGGAGACCGTCGGGCTGCACGCCCGGCGCGCCGAGGACACGGCGCTGCGCAGCCCGATCGACGGGATCGTCGTCCGCCGCGCCCACGAGCCCGGCGACGTGGTCGCGCCGGGAGCCGTGGTCCTGGTCGTCGCCTCGACGCGCAAGGTGTGGGCCCGCGCGTGGATGGACGAGACGGTGCTGCACGAGCTCCGCGAGGGCCAGGAGGCGCGCGTCGTGCTCCGCGGAGAGCCCTCCCGGCCGCTCCGGGCCCGCGTCGATCGCATCGCGGTCGAGGCGGACCGGCAGACGCACGAGCTCCTCGCGGACATCGAGCTGCTCGAGCGCCCGTCGCGCCTGGCCTTCGGGCAGCGCGCCGACGCGTTCGTCACGCTCGAGCGCCGCGCCGGCGTGACCCGCGTCCCCCGGGGGGCCTGCGAGGTCACGAGCGGCCGCTGCTTCGTCGAGCAGGGCGGGCGGGTCGGGGTCGCCTCGGTCCGGTTCGGGCTGATCGGCGATGAGTGGGTCGAGGTCCTCGAGGGCGTCTCGCCGGGCGACGTCCTGCTCGCGCCGCGCGAGCTGGGAGCCGCGCTCCCGATCGGCCGCCGCGTGCGGAGGGGCTCCCCGTGAACCTGGCGTGGAGGGATATCCGCCATCAGCTCCCCCGCTTCGTCGCGACGAGCCTCGGCCTCGGCCTGCTCTTCGCGGTCGTGCTCGCGATGGGCGGCATCTACCGCGGGTTGGTCGAGGACGCGGTCGTGCTCGTCGATCGGATGGGCGCGGATCTGTGGATCGTCCAGCGGGGCACGCGCGGCCCGTTCGCGGAGAGATCGGTGGTGCCGGCCTCGCTGGAGACGCGCGCCCGGGCCGTGCCCGGGGTGGCGTGGGCACGGGCCTTCTCGACGACGACCGTGCAGCCGATCCACCGGGGCCGCGTGCTGAGGGTCACCCTCGTGGGGCTGGCGTGGCCGGAGGATCTGGGCGCCTCGCTCCCGCTCGTGCGCGGGCGGCCCCTCGCGCTCGCGCACCGCGAGATCATCGTCGACAAGACCCTCGGGGTGGCGCTCGGAGAGGAGATCGCGCTGGGGGAGGACGGCTATCGCGTGGTCGGGATCGGGAGCGGGCTCGTCGCCTCCGGGGGAGACGCGCTCGGCTTCGTGAGCCAGTCCGATCTCGGGCGCATCATGTCGTACCTCGCGCCCGAGGCCCGCCGCATCGCCCGGGAGTCGCCGGGCGCGTCGGGCGCCGACGCGGGGGTCTCGGCCGTGATCGTGCGCGTCTCTCCCGGCGTGGAGCTCGCGAGCGTGGAGCGGAGCCTCGCCGGCTGGTCGGACGTCTCGGTGCACACGGCGGCCGCCCAGCGATCCTTCCTGCTCGAGGGCGTGGTGGACAAGGCGCGCCGTCAGATCGGGCTCTTCCGGGCCCTCCTCGCGATCGTCTCCGGGATCGTGGTGTCCCTGGTCATCTTCAACATGACGGTGGCCAAGACGCGCGAGATCGCGCTCCTCAAGCTGATGGGGGCGCGGCTCTCGCTCATCGTCAAGATGATCGTCCAGCAGTCGCTGCTCCTGTCGCTCCTGTCGTACGGGTTCGCGCTCCTCGTCTCGCAGATCGCGTTCCCGTATTTCCCCCGCCGCGTGCTCGTCGGCCCCGACGAGCTGCTCGGCGTCCTCGCGCTCTCGATCGCGATCGCCCTGCTCTCGAGCATGGCGGCCGTGAGGCGCGCGCTGCGCATCCCTCCGACGACGATCCTCGCCGGGTGAGCCATGGTCGCCATCGAAGCCGAGTCGCTGTGGAAGACGTACGGTCGAGGGGAGACCGAGGTGGTCGCGCTGCGGGACGTGTCCCTCCGCGTCCGGCGCGGCGAGGTCGCGGCCCTGCTCGGCCCGAGCGGCTCGGGGAAGTCGACGCTGCTCATCACGCTCGGCCTCCTGCAGCCGCCGGATCGCGGGCGGATCCGGCTCGCGGGGCAGGACGTCGTCGACGGGGAGCCCCGGGGCGATCTCGCGGCGCTGCGGCGCGAGCGCATCGGCTTCGTCTTCCAGAAGGCGAACCTGATCCCGTTCCTGACGGCGCTCGAGAACGTGCTCGTCGCGTTCGAGATCAACGGGATCCGCGGCGCGGCGGCGAGGCGGAGGGCCATGGAGCTCCTCGAGTACCTCGGGCTCGAGCACCGCGCGGACCACGGCCCCGACGCGCTCTCGGGCGGCCAGCAGCAGCGCGTCGCGATCGCCCGCGCCCTGGCGATGGCCCCGCCGCTCGTGCTCGCGGACGAGCCCACGGCGGCCCTCGACAGCCACCGGAGCCGGGACGTGATGCAGCTCTTCCGGCGCGTCGCCCACGAGCGCGGCGCCGCGGTCATCGTCGTGACGCACGACCACCGGACGCTGGACGCGTTCGATACGGTCCACGAGATGGAGGACGGCATCCTGCGATCCCCGGCCGAGCACGGATCGAGCCCCCCGCGCGAGGCCCACAGAGAGGGGACCCCATGAGCTTGCCCGGATCATTCGAATCGTCGTCGACAGCGCTGCCGGAACCGGCGCCGCTGACGTTATCGTGCAGCAGGGAATGCGACCGGCGATGCGTCGTGTCGCGGGCGATCATCCCATTGGACCGCCGGTGAGCTGCGCCACGGATCGGCCGCGACGCCTCAGCGCGGCGGCGGCCCCTGCGGGCCGGGGTGCTCCTGGAGCAGGCTCATTCCGTACCTGAGGCCCTCCTTGAGGCTCCGCAGGGTCACGATCGCGGAGAGATCCGCGTCGAGCGAGACGAGGGCCCGGGCGACGTCCGGGCGGACGCCCGTCAGCACGCAGCGGGCGCCGAGCAGGCCAGTGGCCTGCGCCACCTGGACCAGGTGCTGGACGGTGCAGCTGTCCACGATCTCGAGGCCGGTGACGTCGAGGATCACGCAGCGGGCCTTCCGGCCGGAGATCGCCTCCAGCGCCGCGACCATCAGATCGGCGCTGCGCGCCGCGTCCACGCGGCCGATGATGGGCAGGACGAGGATCTCGTCCCAGACCTCCAGGACCGGCGTCGAGAGCGCGCGGATCGCGGCGGCCTGCTGCTCGATCGTCGCGAGACGCTGCTCCAGCTCCTTCGAGAGCGAAGAGCTGGTGCTGGTCAGCGCGTGCTTCCAGGGATCCGCCTCCGGCCCCCACGCGTTGAGCGGCTGGATATGGAACGTGCACGTCTCGTCCCCGCGCGCCGCGCAGCTCGGCTCGATGGCGACGACCGGGAAGCCGATGAACGCGGTGGCCCAGCCGCTCGCGTAGCCCGTCAGCGTGTGGCAGACGGGCGCCTCCGCGCGCCCGAAGAGCTTCATGTGGAGCTCGGCCTCGTAGGAGTTCCTCCACGTCCCCTTCATGTGAAAATGGCCGCGCCGGCGGTCGTGCTCGAGGAACGTAGGATCGGCGCGCACGAGGCCCTCCCACGTGTGCATCACCGGCCCGGCGGCGATCCGGTCATCCTCGGTGTCCCATGCAAAGTGGGTCGTGAGCGACAGGTAATCCCCCTGACCGCAGCGGTAGCCGAACTGCGTCAGGATGGAGCGGGACAGCGGCTCGCCGAGCTGCTCGAACAGGAGCTTCCGCAGCGCGAGGAACGCTTCCTGGCGGAAGAGCAGGTACCGCTCGCCGCGGAGCAGGACGCGACCCGCCTCCGGCTCGAAGCTGAGCATCGTGCTGAGGTCGATGTCGGATACTCTCATGATGCTTCCCCGCGTGGAGATTCCCGGCCGTGACCCGGACGCGGCCGGACACCACCACGCGATCCCTAGGTGCCCCGGCCCCGCGCGCACGGCGCAGGAAACAGGCCGGTCAGCCTCTGGAGGGTTGTTCGTCTTACGGTTCCCGTTCGGGTTGCCGCCGTCGTCGCCATTTCCGGCTCCGTGGCCGTCTCCCGGTCGGAGGCAGCCGCCCGGACCACCTGCGATTGTACCAGATCGCCGGTCGGAGCGAGAGCGTACAGAATTGATCATCGTGGGGCGCGAGCGCCTCGGTGAGGCGGCGCCGAAGTCGTGAATGGCGCCCGATGCCGCCAGGCCGCCGGGACCACGGGCTCGTGCTCACGCGGACCCTCGCCCAACCAGGCGTGCAAGCTCTGCCAAAATGGGCGCGCTCTGCGCGCCGGAGTGCGCTAGGGTGCCGGCGCCGCCGTGACCGTCGCCGTCGTCGCAGAGAAGCCCGCCGTCGCCCGCGACATCGCGGCCGTGCTCGGCGCGACCCGGAAGGGGAACGGGTGCCTGCAGGGCAACGGGATCGTGGTCACCTGGGCGATCGGGCACCTCGTCGCGCTCGCGCAGCCGCACGAGATGCGGCCCGAGTGGAAGCGGTGGGCGCCCGAGCTCCTGCCCATGCTGCCGTCGTCGTGGCCGCTCTCCGTCCTGCCGGGCACGAAGGAGCAGTTCGAGATCGTGCGCAGGATCATCAATGACCGCGCGGTCGAGCGGGTGGTGTGCGCGACCGACGCCGGGCGGGAGGGCGAGCTCATCTTCCGGTACATCTACGAGGCGGCGCACTGCAGGAAGCCGGTGAGCCGCCTCTGGATCTCGTCGCTCACGCCCGAGGCCATCCGCGAGGGCTGGCGCAGGCTCCGCGACGGCCGCGATTACGACCAGCTGGCGGACGCGGCGCGCGGGAGGAGCCGGGCAGACTGGCTGGTCGGGCTCAACCTGTCACGCGCCTACAGCCTCGCGCTGGATCAGGATCTGTCGGTCGGCCGGGTGCAGACGCCGACGCTCGCGATGGTGGTGGAGCGCGAGATCGCGATCCGCGATTTCGTGCCCGAGGATTACCTGGAGGTGGCGGCGACGTTCTCCGCGGGCGCGGCCTACGAGGGGACGTACGCGCGGCCCGAGGCGGCCGAGCGGCGGGCGGAGGCCGGCGAGGCGAAGCCGGGCGAGGCGAGGCCGCGCGGCGGGGCCCGCGGGCTCGCACGGGTCCGGCTGCCGCCGGACGGGGAGGAGGCCTCGAGGATCGTGGAGCGCGTGAAGGCGGGGCGCGCGACGATCGAGTCGGTGGACCGGCAGGCGCGGCGGATCCCGCCGCCGCTCCTCTATGACCTCACCGAGCTCCAGCGGCACGCGAACCGCCTCTATGGAATGAGCGCGCAGCGGACGCTGGACGTGGCGCAGGCGCTCTACGAGCGGAGGAAGCTCATCAGCTATCCGCGGACGGACAGCCGCCATCTGTCGACGGAGGCGGCGGCGACGCTGCCGGCGATCGTGCAGGCGATCGAGGGGGCCTACCAGGGGCAGATCGCGGCGGGGACCGGGGCGCGGCCGCTGGGGCCGCGGTTCGTGAACGACGCGCTGGTGACGGATCACCACGCGATCCTGCCGACGGCGACGCCGGCGGAGGGGCTCGCGCTGAGCCAGGACGAGCAGCGGATCTACGATCTGATCTGCCGGAGGCTGCTGTCGGCGTGGCACGAGGATCACGTGCTGTCGGTGACCACGGTGGTGACGGCGGTGGCGTCCGATCCGGAGGGCGGCGGCGCGACGGTGATCGACAGGTTCCTGAGCACGGGGACGGTGATCGATCAGGTGGGCTGGAAGGTGCTCGATATCGGGGGAGGGCAGGGGAGCGGGGCGGCGAAGGGGGGGCGGGCGAGGCGGCGGAAGGGGGATGCGGGCGCGGGCGAGGGCGCGGGTGGGGGCGAGGGCGAGGCGGCGCCGGCGGCGTCGCTGCCGCCGGGGCTCGCGCGGGGTCAGACGCCGGCGGTGATCGACGCGAAGGCGGTGCCGAAGCGGACGAAGCCGCCGCCTCGATTCACGGAGGGGACGCTCCTGACCGCGATGGAGACGGCGGGGAAGGCGCTCGAGGAGAAGGAGCTCTCGGACGCGATGAAGGACTCGGGGCTCGGGACGCCGGCGACGCGGGCGGCGATCATCGAGACGCTGCTGGCGCGTGGGTATGTCACGCGGAGCGGGAAATCGCTGGAGGCGACGGAGAAGGGGATCGGGCTCATCGACGTGGTGCACCCCGACGTGAAGAGCCCGGCGATGACGGGGGAGTGGGAGGCTCGATTGAAGCGCCTCCAGCGGGGATCCGGGGATCTGGGGGGGTTCATGGCGGGGATCGAGAGGTACGTGAGCGAGGTCGTCGAGCGCGTGCTGTCGAATCCGCGGCGGGGGGGGGATAAGGCTTTGCCGGATCCTGCGGTGATCCGGGCTCCGGCGTCCGGCCCCGGGGCCCGAGGAGGTGCCCCCCAGACCGGGGCCCGCCTCTCGGCTGAGATTCGGGGCTTCGGGTCGCCTTCGGCGCCCTGCGCCCCGAACCCCGCCGCGGCGGACAAGGTCGGGGGCTATCCTTCCGATGCGCGCGCGGGCTTCCGGGCTGCAACTCCACGCGCGGGGGGATCGGCCCAGTCTGGGGGGCACCTCCTCGGGCCCCGGGGCCTCCTGCCGGACAAGGGGACTCCGTCTGGGGTCGGGTGGGCGGCGACCATGGCCGCTGGTCGACGGGGCTCGCCGCGCGCGGCCGCGCCCGTTGCCGCGTCCGTGTCCGCGCCCGTTGCCGTGTCCGCGCCCGTTGCCGTGTCCGCGCCCGTTGCCGTGTCCGCGGCCGTATCCGCGCCCGCTCCCGTGTCCGTGTCCGTGCCCGTGGCGGATCTCCGCGGCCTCCTCCGCGAGAGGTTCGGGTTCCGCGAGTTCCGGCCATATCAAGAAGCCGTCTGCCGCGCCGCCGTGGAGGGGCACGACCTCCTGCTCGTCATGCCCACGGGGGCCGGCAAATCGCTCTGTTATCAGCTCCCAGGGCTCGCTCGAGGCGGCACCACGCTCGTCGTCAGCCCGCTCATCGCGCTCATGGAGGACCAGGTCCAGAAGCTCAAGGCGATCGGGCTCGCCGCCGAGCGCATCCATTCCGGCAGGGACCGGGCGAGCTCCCGCGCCGCCTGCGTCGAGTACCTCGCGGGGCAGCTCGATTTCCTCTTCATCGCGCCCGAGCGGCTGCGCGTCCCCGGGTTCCCCGAGATGCTCGCCAGGCGCAGGCCCTCCCTCGTGGCGATCGACGAGGCCCACTGCATATCGAAATGGGGGCACGACTTCCGGCCGGATTACCGGATGCTCGGGCAGCGGCTGCCCACGCTGCGGCCGGCGCCGGTCGTCGCGCTCACCGCGACGGCGACGCCGCTCGTGCAGGACGACATCATCGAGCAGCTCGGGCTCGCGGGGGGGAAGCGCTTCATTCATGGGTTCCGCAGGACGAACCTCGCCGTCGAGGTGCTCGAGGTGAGCCCGGGGGAGCGGCCGGCGGCGGCGCGCGGCATCCTCGCGGACCCGGCGCGGAGGCCGGCCATCGTGTACGCGCCGACGCGCAAGAGCGCGGAGGAGATCGCCGCCGAGCTCGGCGCCGAGCTGCCGGCGGCGGCGTATCACGCGGGGCTCGAGGGGGCGGAGCGGGACCGGATCCAGGCCGCGTTCCTGGGCGGCAGGCTCGAGGTCATCGTCGCGACCATCGCATTCGGAATGGGCATCGACAAGGCCGACGTCCGGACCATCATCCACGCCGGGCTCCCGGGGAGCGTCGAGGGGTATTACCAGGAGATCGGCCGGGCGGGGCGCGACGGCCGGCCCTCGCGCGCGATCCTGATGCACTCGTTCGTCGACCGGCGCACCCACGAGTTCTTTCACGAGCGCGATTACCCGGAGCCGGAGCGGCTCGCGGCCATCCAGGACGCCCTGGATCCGGACGTGGAGGAGCCGCGGGAGGACGTGCTCCGGCGGCTCGGGATCGATCCCGCCGTGTTCGAGAAGGCCCTGGAGAAGCTCTGGATCCACGGCGGCGCGCGGGTCGGACCCGGCGGCGGCGTCAGCCGGGGGCACGGCGACTGGCGGGGGCCGTACCTCGCCCAGCGGGCGCAGAAGCTCGCGGAGCTGCACCAGATGGCGCGGTTCGCGGAGTCGAACGGCTGCAGGATGCTGCACCTCGTCCGCCATTTCGGTGACCAGGCAGACCAGGGGTATCCGTGCGGTGTCTGCGACGTGTGCGCGCCGGACCGGTGCGTGGCCCGCCGCTTCCGCGAGCCGAGCGGCGCGGAGCGCGAGGCCATGGCGAGGGTGCTCGGCGCGCTCGCGCTCGACGACGGCCAGCCCACGGGGCGACTCCACCGCGAGACGTTCGGCGACGGCTCGCTGGATCGCCGCTCGTTCGATCACCTGCTCGGGGGCCTGGTCCGCGCCGGCCTGCTCCGGATCTCCGATGAATCATTCGAAAAATCCGGCGAGCAGATCAATTTCCAGCGCGTCTGGCTCACGCCCTCGGCGAGGCTCCACGGCGTCGCCCCCGCGCCGGGCAGGCACCTCACGATCGCGCAGAGCGCGCCGATCAAGAAGCGGAAGAAGACCTCGAAGAAGCCCGCCGGCAAGGCGCCCCGCCGCCGCCGCAGGCCGCAATAGCCGGTGTGCGCGCCCGGCCCGCGGACCGCGCGCGAGCGCGGGGGGGCAGCGGATGGCTCCAGCCGGCCCGACGCGGTGTGTGCCTTGACGTCCGATTCGTCCTGGATAAGAACGCGGCCGCGATGCCCCGACTCCCTGCTCTCCTCCTCGCCGCGACCGCGCTCCTCGCTTGCTCCAAGCCCGCCGAAGAGGCCCAGGCGGCTCCCACCCAGTCCGCCGCCCCCGAGGCCCCGATCCCCGCCGATGCGAAGCGGATCGACATCGCGGTCAAGGATGACGGCTTCTCCCCCTCGAACATCGACGTCAAAAAGGGCGAGACCGTGGTCCTCCGCTTCACCCGCACGACGAAGAGCGAGTGCCTGAAGGCCATCGCGATCCCCGATCTCAAGATCCAGAAGGATCTGCCCCTCAACACGCCCGTGGAGGTCGCGATCACCCCTCAGAAGGAGGGCAAGATGACCCTCCAGTGCTGGATGGCGATGGTGAAGGCCACCATCAACGTCACCCCCTGAACCGATCCCGGACGCGCCGGATGCTCCAGACGCGTCCGGATAGCCCGGACGCGCCGGAGGATCTGGAATCCGGCCGTAAATTTCGCTTCCTTTTGTCGCTCGCCCGAGTAAGCTCTGCGCCCCCCGACGCGCCCGGCGGCACAGCCCGCCCCGGCTCTTCGCTCCGAGCCGGAACCCAAGGCGCCGAGGGGTCCTGCGCCTCGCGCGCACCCACGCCACCACATCCCCTGGAGCGAGAAGGGTCCCCCACGTGAACCAGCACCCCGGCATCATCGGCCGCAAGATCGGCGTCACCCAGATCTTCAACGACAAGGGCGAGGTCATCCGCTGCACTGTCGTCCAGGGCGGCTGCGTCGTCCTCGGCAAGCGCACGCTCGAGAAGGACGGCTACAGCGCCCTCATCGTCGGGCTCGGCGAGCGCGCCGAGCGGCACACCAACAAGCCCGCCGCCGGCTACTTCAAGAAGACCGGCCAGACGCCCAAGCGCTGGGTCAAGGAGCTCCGCTGCTCCCCCGAGCATGCGGCCAAGTTCGAGGTCGGCCAGAAGATCAAGGTCGACGACGTCTTCACGGTCGGCCAGTACGTCGACGCCCAGGGCTACTCCCGCGGCCGCGGCTTCTCCGGCGTCATGCGCCGCTGGAGCTTCGCCGGCGCCGTCAACTCCCACGGCACCCACGAGTACTTCCGCCACGGCGGGTCCATCGGCACCAACATGACCCCCGGCCGCACCCTCCCGGGCCTCAAGATGCCGGGCCACTACGGCGACGAGAAGGTCAGCGCCCTGAACCTCCGCCTCATCAAGCTCATCCCCGAGGACGATCTCGTCCTCATCGAAGGCGGCATCCCGGGCCCCAAGGACCAGCTCGTCATCGTCCGCGGCGCCGTCAAGAAGCCGAACAAGAAGTGGAACGAGGTCAAGCAGGTCGTCTCCGGCAAGAAGAAGGCCTCCGGCGGGCACTGAGCCTCTGCCGAGGCCGCTGTAGGCCGTGAGCGCGCGCGGGAAGAACCCCTACAAGCGCCCGGACGCCTTCACCAGGGCGGCCAAGGCGCAGGGGTATCCCGCGCGCAGCGTCTTCAAGCTCGAGGAGATCGACCGCCGGGTGCGGCTCTTCCGCGCGGGGCAGCGCGTGCTCGACCTCGGCGCGGCGCCCGGATCCTGGTCCATGTATGCCGCGGGGCGCATCGGCCCGTCCGGGAAGCTGCTCGCCGTGGACCTCTCGCCGATCACCGTCGCGCTCGGCCCGGGCGCCACGGCCGTGCAGGGCGACGCCCTCTCCCTCGACAACCGCGACCTCGCCCTCTTCGCTCCCTACGACGTCGTCCTCTCGGACATGGCGCCGGCCACGACGGGCAGCAAGATCGCCGACCAGGCGCGGAGCTTCGAGCTCTTCATGCGCGCCGTCGCCGTCGCGAACGAGCTGCTCGCGCCGGGGGGCGCCTTCGTCGGCAAGATCTTCATGAGCGATGACTTCCCCAGGGCGAGGCAGGCCGTCGCGGCCCTGTGCGCCGAGGTCCGCGCGATCCGGCCGGAGGGCACGCGCAGCTCCAGCGCGGAGGTCTTCCTCGTCGGGCTGCGCCGCAAGAAGCCCGCGTCGGAGCCCGCCGCCTGAGCGGTGCGCGTGAGGCGTCCGGCCCCGGGGCCTCCTGCTGGGTGAGAGTCGGTGGGGCATTTTCATGGCGGGGAGGCGGGGAGATGGATTCTGAATTCTTATGCTCTCCCCGCCTGCCTGCTCACATCTGCGTCGTGGGGAACGATTGCCCCTCTCGCAGGACGTAGACCTCGATATCCAGATCGTCGTTCGCTTCGATGTGCACGAAGGCCTGCGAGCGCGGTGGTAGCATCGAGCTCACGTGGTCCACGAACCGATCCTTCGCGTCCATGCTCTCGTGCGCCACCTCCACGCGGCACATCGTGGAGCGGCACTCGGCCTTCTTCACCGACGAGCCGGCCGCGTGCTCCGCCGCGAAGTACGTGGTGAGCTTGTTGCTCACGGTCCCCTTCCACTCCGGATCGACCGGCTCGGTGTCCAGGCGCTCGTCCAGCGCGTGCGCGAGCTGCGTCGCCGCCTTCTCCGGGTCCTGCTCCACCGCGGGCCGCGCCGCCTCCTCTGCCTCGCCCTCGCGGGTCGCCTCGTCCACGCCCCGGGCCGCGCTCTTGACCTCCGTGACCTCGCTCTCCAGCGCGGACAACCGCGCCTTGAGCCGCTTCATCTCCTCGGCCTCCCCCTTCCCCGCCGAGCCCTCGTCCCTCGCGGGCGCGGGCCCGGACGGCTGCAGCTCGGGCTGCAGCCGCCCGGACCTGCCGGGCTCCGTGGTCGACGCATGGCTCGTCGCCCACACCAGACCTGCTGCGGCCGCCAACACAGCGACCGCGATCCCAGTCTTGGCGGCGCGCATGGCTCACATCCCGATCCCGCGGAAGCCCTGGATGACGGACGCGTTGCCGCTGTAGGTGGGGGGCAGCGTGCACATGATGAAGTGGTAATCCCAGGTGCCACCGCCCCCCGCGACGAACATGTCCAGGCTCATGTTGGCGCCCGTCGAGTTCGCCGGCGTGCAGTCCTCGGCGCTCACGAAGAGGGAGTTTGACTGCCCCGCGTTCTTCGTCCGAGCCGAGCAGCAGACATCCTGGGTATAGTGGTTGTCGGTCACGAACACCTTGGCCGACAGCGCGGCGAGAGGCCCGAGCTCCGCACGGACCACCGGACAGACCAGGGTCATGCTGGAGCTCGAGGAGTTCCGCGCCTGGCCGTAAGCGTCGATATCGGCCGCATTGGTGGGGGTCCCGCTGACGCACATGGAGCCGGGGTTCATCTGGTTCTCGGCGTGGGCCGCGAGCGGTCCGAGCGCCACGAGGGCGAGCGCGGCGAGGCCGGCGGCCTTCGTCGAGGTGTGGAGGATCTGGGTCGTGCGTTGGTTCATCGCTGTCTCCTTGGGCGGCGCGGGTGGCGCGCCGCATTCGATGTTGCCGGTGATCCGGGGCGCCGCCATCATGGCGGCGCCCGACGCCCACAGGCATTGCAGCGCGCATGCCGACCCTGGATTCCGCGGTTTCTCTTGCCCGCGCCTCTGCGCTGTCAAGCGCGTGCGACACCGCGCCCTCGCGCGGTGTCAAGCCGATGCGACAGGTGTCGCATCCGCATGACTCGCGCACGGCGCCGGCCGAGCGCTACATCCCCCGGATGTCGTCGAAGTACATCCGGCCGCCCCAGCCGAGGTTGGAGGCGTCCATGATGTTGATGCCGACGAAGGGCGGCTGGATGCGCGTCGGCAGCGAGGTGCACGCGGTCGGCGCGCCGTCGATCATCACGTCGAAGGTGCGCGGCAGCGCCGTGTGCACCCTGAGCGTCACGGTCGACCAGCGCCCCGAGGGCAGCGGCCCGCAGGGCACGTTGCCCGCGGAGGACGCGGCGACGAGGTCCGAGGAGATGGGCCCGCGCATCAACCGGAGCTGGCGCCCCGAGTAGCCCGAGCCGCTGCCGAGCAGCGTGAAGATGCCCGACGCTCCGCTCGTCGGATGGACGTCGAATCGGACGGTGATGTCTCCGGGATAAGGTGGGATGGTCGCGCCCGCGACAAGGAAATCACCGAGCGCGGGGCCGCCGTCGAGGCGGAGCACCTGGCCCCGGCCCGGCCAGGGCACGATCGTGGCCGCGCTGAACCCGCCGCCCGCCACGCGCCACGCCACGAGCGGGCCGGTCGGATAACCGTCGAAATCGAAGGAGAACAGCGGCGGCGAGAGCGCCGGCGGCGGCGCTGGCTCGACGGCGGCGAGGACGCAGCCACCGAGCAGGAAGGTGGAGGCGAGCGCGAGCGCGCCCGCCCCGAGGACGGACCGGGGCCATCGAGCGTTCATGGGAGATCTCCTTTTCGGGGAGGCGTCGCCGTCGATATGTAGCGCCGGCAACCCCGGAACCTCAGTGGGCCGCGATCCGCCTCACTCTATCCAGAATGCATCGAATCCGGAGCCTCCGGCGAATTATCCTGTATTTCCTGGATCGACGCATTCTTGGAGGGCGCCGCGCATCCGCCCGTGCCGGCGCTGACCTTCGACGAGCGCCTCCGGTGCTCCTCTCGCAAGCATTCGAAGGACATGAGCGTGAACGGCTTCTTCAGCCATACCGGATCGGACGGCTCGACCCCCTGGGCGCGGATGAGCAGCGCCGGCTACACCTATACCCAGGCGGCCGAGAACATCGCCGCCGGGTATTCCACGCCCGCGGCGGTGGTGAACGGGTGGATGGCGAGCACGGGGCACTGCAAGAACATCATGAACGCCGCCCTGAAGCACCTCGGCGTGGGGTACTACTGGGGGACGACCGGCTACAAGCACTACTGGACGCAGAGGTTCGGCAAGCCCTAGGGGATCCGCCCGCGCCCTGGGCGACCCCGGCTCGGCCCACCACGCCGAGCCTCAGTCGGCGCCGTGATCGTCTCGCGCGCCTCGCCCGCCCCACGCCGCCCGGCGCTCGTCCTGCTCCTTCTTGCGCGCGAGCGCGGCCTCGAGCTGGCGGGGGATCTCCGCGAGGCGCTTCCTGTGCAGGTCCCGGCTCAGCTCGTAGAGGCCCACGTCGCGCTCGGGGAGATCGTCGCGGTGCTCCTCGAGCACTGCGGTCGCGAACGCGAGGTAGTCCTCCGAGAGCCTCTGGCGGTGATCGTAATAGTCCGCGATCTCCTCCTCGCTGGCAGTGCCCGACTGCACCTTCCCGAAGAGCTCGTTCCAGCGCACCTCCTCCTCGGCGCGCTGCTGGAGGACCATCGGATCGTCGGTGGGCGCGCCGAGCAGCCAGTAGAGGTTGTCGGGCATCCTCGCGCGCAGGGCCTCGAGGTCCACCGGGTACTCGCCGCCGCTCGCCGGGTCGGGATCCGCGCCCGTCGCGTCGTCGCCGGGATCCGCGCGCGGCGCGGCGCCGCGATCCGCGCGCGGCGCGTCG
>CAZPJF010000012.1:0-21955 GCA_964586095.1 uncultured Gemmatimonas sp.
CGTGCGCAACAAGAAGCGGACGATCTACTGTTACAACGAGACCGAGAAGGACGCGTATGTCCTGATGATGCCGATCTCGTTCCGGCTTGCCTACCACCAGCGGATCACCGAGCGGTGGACCGGGATCCTCGGCGCCGGCACCGTGCGGGAGCTGACCGACCCGCGGGGTCCGGGCGGCCCCGTGTGGGACGATGGCATCAGCGCGAACCTCGGCCTTCAGCGCCGCCTCTGGGGCCGGATGTCGATCCGCGGTGACGTCGTGATGCAGTACTTCACGACCCCGGTGCTCCACACGCTCACCAACGACATCCAGAACACGCACTGGGCGCTCCAACTCGGGCTCAACTGGCGCTTCCGCGACGTCCCGCCGCCCCCGCCCGACAGCGACGGGGATGGCGTGCTCGATGCGATGGACGGCTGTGCGAACACGCCGGCCGGCACGCGCGTCGACGCGCGGGGCTGCCCGGTGCCGGTTGACAGCGATGGGGACGGCGTGGTGGACGCTGCCGACAGTTGCGCGAACACGCCGGCGGGCACGCGGGTCGATGCCCGCGGCTGCCCGGTGCCGGTGGACTCGGACGGCGACGGCGTGCTGGACAACGCTGACCGGTGCGCCAACACGCCGGCGGGGACCCGAGTGGATGCGGGCGGCTGCCCGGTGCCGGTGGACACGGACGGCGATGGCGTGATGGACAACGCCGACCGGTGCGCGAGCACCCCCCGAGGGACACGCGTCGACGCGAACGGCTGCCCAGTGCCGGTGGACTCCGACGGTGACGGCGTGATGGACAACGTCGACGCCTGCCCCAACACGGCGCGTGGCACGCCGGTGGATGCCCGCGGGTGCGCGCGGATCTTCGAGGAAGGGCGCACCAACATCGTGCTCGAAGGCGTGACGTTCAACACCGGCAGCGCGGTGCTCACGGATGCCGCCAAGGTGGTGCTCGACAACATGGCGAACCTGCTCAACGGGGCACCGGACGTGAACGTGGAGGTCCAGGGCCACACCGACAACACCGGGTCGGCGGCGATCAACACGCGCCTCTCCGGACAGCGCGCCGAGGCGGTGCGGGCCTACCTGGTGTCGAAGGGCGTTGGCGAGTCCCGCCTGACGGCGAAGGGGTACGGCCCGACGCTGCCGGTGGCGGACAACGCGACGCCCGCCGGGCGCGCGCAGAACCGGCGCGTGGAGCTCAAGCGCACGAACTGAGCTCCCTTTGCCCGGCGTGACGCGGGGGCGTCCCCTTGCCGGGGGCGCCCCCGTGGGCGTTCACCGCCGCTGCGTGGTCTCGATCCGCTGCAGCCGGGCCCGCGCCTCGGCGAGGGCGGGCGGCTCCACCGTCTCGCGCGGATAGGCCCGCACCAGCGCCCGGAGCACGGTGAGCGCCTCTTCGCGCCGGCCGAGCCGCTCCAGGATCGCGCCGCGATCGGCGTCCCCCAGCTGGGCGTCGAACTGCCCCTCGAGGCCGAACTCGATCCGGCTGACGATGCGGGACCAGATCGCGTCCGCCAGCGAGTCGCGCGCCGCGGCGGCCGCCGCGCGGGCGCGGGTGACGAGGACCTGGAAGTTCGACGAGTCGCGCAGGACCGCCTGGTCCGTTAGCTCGAGGGCGCGGACGCCCTCTCCCGACGCGAGGGCGATGGCGGCCTCGACGCCGAGCGCGGCAGCGGCCTCGCCGTCGTGGAGGGGGCGCAGGCTGGCGCGCATGCGCGCCAGCAGCCGGCGCGCCGTCACCAGGTCGCCGGCCTTCGCCGCGGCCTGCGCCACGAACGCGACGGCGCGCGGCTCGATGGGCTCCCGCAGCGCGATGGCGGCCGCGCGCGCGATCGGCGCGCGCGCCTCGGCGCTGCGCCCGGACGTGAGGAGGATGTCGGCCAGGAGCGCCTCGTTGCGGAGCGCGGAGGTCCACTGGCGCTGGGCGGTGCTCAGCTCGGCCGCGTCCGCGAAATGGGCGGCGCTCACGGTCCAGCGGCCGGCCATCGCCTCGAGGAATCCGAGCGAGCGCTCGGCGCGCGCGCGATCGCCGGGCGAGCGCTGCGCCATGCGGGCGAAGGTCGCGCGCGCGGAATCGACGAGGCCGAGGCCGATCAGGATGGAGCCGTACTGCTGGTTGTAGAAGAACTCGTACTCCGCCGCCGGGCGGATCGCGAACGCGCGATGGTACCACGCCCGCGCGGAGTCGAAGGCGGCGGGCTGCTGCTCGTACCGGGCCGTGCTGAGCCACGACGTGCCGACGTTCAGGAGGTTCTGGACCGAGAGCGGTTCGATGCTGTCGGCCTTCGCGTACGCGGCGCGCGCCTCGCGGTTACGTCCGCTGGCGAAGTAGTAGAACCCGAGCCGCGCCCAGCTCGCGACGTCGCGAGGCCTAAGCGCGAGGAGGCGCTCGGAGAGCTCGATCGCCCCCCCGAGGTCGCCCTCGCCGTACGCCCGCATCACGCCGACGCGCAGCCGCTCCTCGACCGAGAGTCGGGCATCGTCGGCGAGCGCGCGGCGGAAGTACTCGCGGGCCTTCGGCACATCGTTATTGCTGAGCGCGTTCTGTCCGAGCAGCGCCAACGCCATGGAGAAGTTCGAGTCGATCGCGACCGCGCGCTCGAGGAGGTCATTGGCCAGGGCGTGCTCGCCGCGCCACGAGGCGTCGCTGGCGGCCGCGTAGTGGTGGAGGGCGTCGAGCGAACGGGTGGTGACGTCGGGGAGCGGACGCGCCTTCGCGACGGTCGCGCGCGCCTCGCCCAGGTCACGGCGGAAGGCGGCGGCGAGCTCGTCGACGGCGTCGAACAGCCCGCCGCGGCTCTCGACCGCGAAGGTGCGGGCCCGCACCGTGGCCCCCGACGGGGCGGCCACGATCCGGGACACGAGCTGGAACCGGCCCTCCGCCTCCAGCACCTCGCCCTCGAGGACGAACCGGACGCCCTCGCGCTGGGCGATCTCGCGCGCGGTGGTGAGGTCGAGCCGCGCCTGCGTATCGGGGCGGTCCATGCGGCGGAGCGCGGCGGCGACGCGACTCCGCGGGAGCGGCACCACGTGGGCGGACTGCTGCAGCGCCGCGCCCACCGCCACGCCGATGGTGCGGGTGAGCATGGTGTCGCTCGTATGGTTGACGAACTCCGCGACGATAACGAACTCGTCGTCGGCGATCCGGGCCGGCGCGCGACTCGACCACGCGATGAGCGCCACGGCGGCCGCGACGACGAGGCCGCCGGCGGCGAACCACCGACGCCGCGCCCCCGGGTCGCGGATGTGGCCGGCGACGGCGCGCCCCGCGCCGCTGCCCTCCGACCCTCCGCTCCCCGCTGGGCCCGGCACGCCGTCGGAACCGTGCGACGGCGCGGCCGCGTGCGGTGCGCCACGGTCGGCCGATCCATCCGCGGTGCCCGCGGCGCCCGCCGCCGCGGCGTTCCCGCCCGCCGTGTCCGGCCGGGCGGCCTCCGACCGGTTCCCTCCCGCCCCGGCAGGCTGGGAGGGCGCTGGCGTCGCCGTCGGGCCGCTCGCGCGTCGAAGTTCGTCGACCCGGCGCTGGATCGCGGACGAGGGCTCGCGCTCGAACTCGGCCCGCACGATCGCGGCGTGCTGCTCCGCGGCGCGCAGCGCGCCGATCCGGTCGCCCGCGGCGACGAGCGCGTCGATGAGCCGCTGCGCGACCCGCTCGTCCACGGGGTCGAGGGCGGCCGCACGCCGCCACGCGGCGACGCGGCCCGCCGAGTCGGCGGCGGGCACGGACTCGGCGACGCGCACGGCGAGGGTGCGCACCTCGACCTCACGCCGTTGCCGCTCGGACTCCGCCCACCGCGTGAACTCCGGCGCGTCGCTGAGATGGAACCCGTCGAGGAAGGCCCCCCCATAGATGGCGAGGGCCTCGGGCTCCCGCCGCTCGGTGACCGCCGCATCGAACGCCCCGACGTCGGTCCAGCAGACCTGGGGGTCGATGCGGAGCGTGCCGGTCCCCTCGACAAGGTCCGCCCCGAACTCGCCGCGCATCGAGTACAGGAGCTGCGAGAGGTTGCGCCTGGCGCGCTCGCCGTCGGACTCCTCCCAGAGGCGCGCGACGAGCTTGTCGCGCGTGAGGCCGCCGGGACCCGCGGCCGCGAGCGACGCCAACAATGCGATGCGCCGGGGACCCGTGCTGGTCGTCCCGTTCGGACCTTCAAGGTGCGGTGTGCCGAGGAGCCGGAGCTTGAACACGCGTCGGGTGCGGTCTCGAAGGTGGGCCGGAGCGGCGGCGGTCGCGGGCTGACGTTGGAGATCGTGCGGTCTAAGTGCAAGCGACGCAACGGGCTGCAGCGGATGATACGGAAATGATGGTGTCCTGAGAAGGGCGGACTACCATCGCCGCGTCCTGAACGCCTCGCTCGGCCACCCATCGCCGAACCCCGCCCGAGGTCCATCTGACGCTGTCGCCGGTCCGGTCCGCCGCTCTCCTGCTCCGCACCTTCGGCGCCCTCCTCGGGCTCGTCGGCGCGGTCCGGCCGGCGTCCGCCCAGTCCCCCGACTGGTCGGCGCTGGTCACGGTCTCGCCGACCCCGAGCCCGTATCTCTCCGATTGGGAACGGGTTCCCTCGACCGGCCTGCTGGCCGTCACCTACACCGGTGCGCGGGCCGCGGACTTCCGGGTCCGGGTGACGCTGACCAGCAGCGAGCGCGGGACGATCGGCGTCACGGAGAGCCCGGTGGTGCCGGTCCCGTCCGGTCCGGCGTCGTACCTGTTCAACGTGCAGGACGTGGTGCTCGAGTGGACCACGGTCTCCCGGAACCTCGCGCTCACCACGGCGCTGCAGCGGACGGGGCAGCTCCCGGAGGGCACCTACGAGGCCTGCGCGCGCGTGCTCGTCGGCACGGGCCAGACCCAAGTGGCCGAGCACTGCGCGAGCTTCACGATCCTCCAGCCGGACCCGCCGCAGCTCCTCGCGCCGCAGGACGGCGAGTCGGTGGTGAGCACGCAGCCGTTCCTGCAGTGGACGCCGGTGCTCGCGCCGCCGGCGATGAGCGTGTTCTACGAGGTGCAGGTCGCCGAGGTGCTCGGCACGCAGCAGCCGCGCGTGGCGCTCGACGCCAACATCCCGGTGCTGCGCGAGGTGACGTCGTCGTCGTTCCTCCTGTACCCGATCGACGCGCTGCCGCTGGAGCGCGCGAGGCGCTACGCCTGGCGCGTGCGCGCGGTGGACGCCGACGGGCGGCAGCTCTTCCGCGACGGCGTGCAGTCGGAGATCCGGACCTTCGACATGGCCGACGAGCTGCTGCAGCCGGTGCCGCGCGCGGGGTCGCTGCCGGACACGCTCGTGCTACAGCCCGGCGTGGCGTACCTCGTCGGGGTGCGGCGCGCGGAGGTCACGCGCGCGACGACCGACGTGGTCGTCGACGGCACGCTCGCGCTGGAGTTCGTGGGCGCCGGCCGCGTGACGCCGGGCGGGTTCGTCTCGGTGGCGGGGCTCCGCGCGGTGCTGCGGGACGGTGCGCTCATCGCGAGCAACGGCCGCGTGGAGGTGCCGGTGCCGACCGAGCTCATCCCGGCGTCGTTGCGCGAGTTCGTCGCCTTCGCGCCGATGGTGTTCACGCCGGCGACCGGGTTCCGGGCGTCGGCCACGCTCAAGGTGCCCGGACAACCGGGATTCCCGCTCACGGGCGCCGTGCAGCTCACGCCGGGCGGGCTCTTCGGCCGCCTCGAGGGGGCGGGGGCTGGCGGGGCCACGATCCTGCGCATCGGCCGTGCGCCGGTCCAGTACGCCGCCCAGTCGGCGCGCATCACGCTGCCCGACGGACGGCTCGAGCTCGGCGGCGAGGTCCGGCTCTTCGAGCAGTCCGTGGGCTGCCCGGCGAGCGGCGTCCTCGTGGACGGTGTGGTGCAGGTGCCCGTGTTCTGCGACCCGATGCGCGGCTTCCGACCGGACGCGTCCAGCGAGCGCGCCCTGCTCACCTTCGGGACGCTCAGCGGCTCGCTCGCCGCCGACTTCCTCACCGACACGCTCGGGACCGACCTGCAGTCGGCCGTGACGTTCCGGGTGCTGGGCGAGGGGAGCGACGTCTGCACGCTGCGCTATACGATGACCTTCGCCCGCACCGAGATCCGCCGGTCGAACGAGCAGCCGTCCTGCTCGGCCGGCGAGTCGGTCGCGGACCTCGGCTGGGTGCGGCTCTCGTTCTCGAACCTGCGGATGGACCGCCTGGAGTACGAGCCGGGGCGCACCCTTGCCTGGCGCGCGCTGGTCGACATCACGCCGTCGGTGGTCGGCGTGGACCAGCTGCAGCTGCCGACCATGCGCGACGTCCGGCTCGACGCCGACGGGGTCTTCCTCGCCCCCGTGAACTCGGCCGCGCCCGGCTCGCAGAACTTCAGCCTGTTCACCATCGGCGACGTCGACATCGTCCCACGGACGATGGGATTCCGGGGCGGGCTCATCCCGTACGCGCGGTGGCTCTCCGGCGGGGACCCGGGGCTCGAGTGGGGGACCGGCGACGCGTGGGTGCGGTTGGCCCACATCGATCCCACGATCAGCGGCTGCGTCGACGAGATGCCGATCGAGGCCGACACGCTCGTGATCCGCGGCGGCACGATCGACGCGCCGTTCGCGGAGCACCGCTGGACGAACGGCTGCGTGGTGCTGCCGGCCTCGACGCTCAAGGTGCGGCTGATGCGCGCCGAAGGGCGGTTCCGGTTCGCGCTGGGCGCGCCGTCGCGCGTGACGGAGCTGCCGGTGGTGCAGGGGATGATCGAGAACTGGAAGCCGGGGTGTGCGCGCTGGCCGCTGGGCTGCGAGCCGCTGTTCGACTCCTACGGCTACGCCGGCGAGGTGCGGCTGACGCCACAGGGCCGGCTGCGCGGCGCGATGGTCGGCCTCGAGCCGCCGTTCGCGGCGTTCAGCTTCCGGTTCGCGAAGTTCGAGATCAAGGGCGGGCGGCTCGACCTCGGCGTCGACTCGACGGGGGCACAGACCGCGATCTACGACGGACCGGCGAAGGTCTCGTTCGAGAAGCTGGCGGAGTCGAAGCCCGCGGAGCCGAAGGAGGAGCCGAAGGAAGGTGAGGCGAAGAAGGAGGCGCCGTCGAAGAGCCTCGCCGAGCAGGCGGCGGGCTTCGCGCTCGGGATCATCGAGGGGATCGCGGCCGACACGGTGCGGACGCCGGTGCGGATCGACTGGGTGAAGGAGCGCCTGCTCGCCGGCCGCGCGGTGCTCAAGGGGCCGTTCGAGATGAAGCTCGGCTTCATCCCGTTCCTCATCGGCGAGGCGACGCTCGACACCGCGGGGCTGCACGTGGACGGTCGCCAGCGGATGGTGCTCGAGCGGACCAAGGCCGAGGCGAAGACGGGGACCGGCGCGAAGGCGACCGACTCGACCTACACCACCGAGAAGGACACGACGGGGGTGACGTTCGCCGGCGTGCGGATCGATCCCGGCACGGGCGACCTGACGGCCGGCACGATCGCGTTCGACGCGAGCGTCGCGCTCTCGGCCGACCCGATGAGCACGGCGATCTCGCTCGCCGCGGCGCCGATCGGCGGCGCGATCAGCGGGGGCGAGGCCGGGGCGGACTCGGCCTTCCGGGCGCAGACGCAGAGCACCGAGATGTACGGCTTCAAGCTCATCGCGCGCGGCGGGTCGTTCGACCCGACGGCGAGCGTGTTCCAGCTGGGGCGGATCAAGCTCGACCTCGCGAACTCGCCGACGATCACCAGCGCGGGACTGCGGATCAACGGGACCGCGCCCGCGCACGTGGCGTTCCTCGGGAGCCGGTACGACTCGGCCTCGGTCTCGTTCGAGAACGGCTTCGCGATCCTCCCGGCGCAGGGGCGCGTCGCGAGCGGGCGCGCGCTGGTGAAGGTGCGCCAGTACCCGATCGCGTACCTCGACCAGTCCGGGTGGCACATCGCGCTCAGCGAGCTGGTCCGCACGGTGATCCCCGACACGCTGTTCCTGTTCGACGACCAGACCGCGTTCGTGGTGCTCAAGGACGCGAACAAGCGGCTGCTCGTGGACGTGACCGAGACGAATGAGGGGCCCCGGATCCAGACGAAGGCCGGGGAGCCGGTGCGGCTGGTGTTCCCGGCCTTCAAGGGCTCGCGCACGACGACGCCGAGCGCGGAGGTGGTGCTGGACCTCACGCTCGAACGCGGGAGCTACCGGCCGCTCGCGGGTGAGGCGATCGTGCGCGCCGCCGCGGACACGCCGGACCTCTTCGGGCCGGAGCTGCCGTTCACCATGGACTCGGTGGTGATGCGCGTGCGGCGCGAGGAGCTGCCGGGCTTCCATGCGCATGGGCGCCTGCGCCTGCTGCCGGGCGAGGAGCAGCGGCCGATGCGGGTGGCGATCGGCATCGGGAGCGGCGGCGAGCTGAGCGCCGAGTTCGAGCAGCCGTTCACCCAGGCGCTGTCGCTGGTCGAGGGGTCGCCGCTCTTCCGGTTCCAGATCGACACCCTGCGCTTCACCGCCCAGGGCAAGCTGGGGCGCGGCTTCACCTGGCGGCTCGAGACGCCGGGGCGGGTGAACTACTTCGATGCGGCGCGCCAGCGCGAGATGGTGCTCGCGCAGGCGACCTTCCGGCTCTCGCCCACCGAGGCCGCGCTCGTGGACTTCCATGGGCTCGACTCGGTGCTGACGGTGCCGCTGCCGGGCGTGGACCTTCGGCTTGGCCGCCTGCGCGCGCCGACGTTCCGCTGGGATCTCGCCACACGGCGCTTCGACTTCGAGCTGCTCTTCGACGTGGGGCTCTCGGTGCCGGCGCTCGACTCGCTGCGGCTGCCGGAGATCCGCGACATCCGCGTGACGCCGTTCGGGATCGTGGTGCCGGCGGTGGAGGTCGGGAGCACCGCGGTCGCGGCGACCACGCCGGCGGAGCCGCCGGGGCCGGGTGGGTTCACGACGACGGGTTCGACGGCGCCCACGGGGCCGCCGGTCGTCGAGGTGCGGGTGGGCGGCTTCCGCGTGAGCGCGCTCGCCTATCGCGTGAGCGAGTTCCGGTGGAACTGGTTCGCGGGCGCGCCGCCGCCGCAGTTCGACTTCGGGGTGGACCTCGAGTTCGCGATCGACGACCTGCCGGCGCGGTCGGACGGGCAGACGGCGCGCATCGCGCTGCGGGCGCTGAACGTCGGGGTCACGAACGGGGAGTTCACGGGGAGCTTCGAGCCGATCGACATCCCGGTGCCGATCCGGACGCCGGTGGCGGACATCCGCGGCGCGTTCGGCTCGTTCCGCCTCCCCGCGACCGGGGCGCCCGACATCCGGATCGGGCTCCACGCCGACCTGCGCCTCCCCGACGTGCTCGCCTGCCCGGACGCGGCCGCGCGGCGCGTGAACCTCAGCAACGCGAACGACACGCTCTTCCTGGCGAGCAACGGCACCTTCTACGGGAGCATCCGCAACGTCCTGCCGCAGTGCCCGGCGGCGATCGGGCCGTTCGAGCTGCAGTTCGGCCAGTCCACGGTCCGCTTCGGATACGACGCCGAGCGGCAGCGCGTGGACGCGGACCTCGACGCGTCGGTGACGCTGCGGGTGCCGAGCGCGACCCCGGGCCAGACGGTGTCGGTCACGGGGCGCATCGTGGTCGACATCGACGAGAACCGGATCGAGGATGCGAGCGTCGTGCTCGACCGGCCCTTCTTCTGGGCGCCCGACCCGGCGAACCCGTTCCTGCGGCTCATCGTGAGCCAGGCGTCGCTCACGCGGGACGAGCTCCGCTTCGGCGCGACCGGGCAGCTGCGGACGTCCGAGGGGGCCGGCGTCGACGTGACCTTCGCCGACATCGTGTTCGACCTGAACACGCTCGAGCTGAAGGAAGGGATGATCCGGCTGACCGCCGACGCGGCGATCGGCTTCGAGATCCCGGAGGAGGGCGGCCTGCTCTTCGGTGTGTACCCGGTGAGCACGCCGCGCGGCGGCACGGCGTCGGCGCGTCTCGTGCTCCCCTCGGGCGCCGTGATCGACACGGGCGGCCTGCACATCGGGGGGACGGCGAGCGCATCGCTCGCGTTCGGCGGCAACGAGTACCTCGCGATCAACGGCGAGTTCGCGGACGGGTTCACGATCGGCACCGCCGGGACGGTCGCGATCCGGCGCGGCCGGCTCAACCTGCGCGACAGCACGGGCACGCTGATCGCCTACGCCGACTCGCTCGGCTTCTGGCCGGGGAACGTCTTCGCCGTGCTGCCGATCCCGGCGCGCCTCGGGATCCCGAGCGAGGACGTGGCCTGGATCCAGCTGCGGAACCCGGCCGACACCGCGCAGCTGCTGATCGAGACGGAGTTCACGTCGGAGACGGTCCGTCTGCGCACGCGGCCCGGGCAGCGGGTGGAAGTGGGGCTGCCCGCCTTGGCCAACGGTGGCCCGGTGCCGCGTGTGCAGGCGGAGTTCGACCTGCTGATGAACCTGCGGAACATGCGCCCGATCTCGGGCGGCCTGGCGCTCGTGGCGCCGCCGGGGCAGGCGCTGGTGGAGCTCGCCGGGATGCCGATCGAGATCACCGAGCTCGGCTTCGGGGCGGACACCGGCGGGTTCCGCCTGCGCGCCGGTGCGCGCGCGGAACTGCCGGGGCCGCTCGCCGGCGTGCCGCTCGAGTTCCGCGGGATCGAGATCACCAGCGCCGGCCTCACGGGCGAGATCGAGCTCGGCGAGTTCTCGGAGCTCTACGACCCGATGGCGACGCCGATCGCCGAGGTGGAGCTGCTGGGCGACACGCTCACGCTCGCCTTCACCGGCGCGCAGCTCACGTTGCGGCCGGCCAACAACGTGCTGCGGATCTCCGGCGGGGTGCGCTCCACGCTGCTCAAGGGGTACGGCGGCGCGCCGCGGGGGATCAACCTCGCCGCGACGATCGACCGCGACGGCTTCCGCGCGGTGGCCGACGTGGCCGATCCGGAGCTGCCGTTCGACATCGGCGTGGCGTCGTTCACGCTCGAGGGCGATGCGGGGGAGCCGCCGCTCGTGATCGAGGCGAACGCGCAGGCGTTCGAGGTGGTCCTGAGCGGGTCGATCCGCCTCCCCGGCATCGCGCCGGGCTTCGCGCTCGGCGTGGACGGCTTCACCGTGGGCAGCGCCGGCGTGCGCATCCCGAGCGTCTCGGTCACGATGCCGAGCTCGACGAAGGAGTTCGACCTCTTCGGGGCCAAGTTCGCGCTGCGCGACTCCGTGGTCGGGAGCCAGCAGGTCGCGCCGGCGATCGACATCCAGGTGGACCGCGGGACGGTGCGCTTCACGCTCTCCGGCTACGTGACGCTCATGGCGAACACGACGCGCTTCATCGGGTTGCGGTTCGGCACCGACGGCACCTTCTCGCTGCAGGGCGCGAGCTTCATCTCCCGGCCGATCGACATCATCCCCAACGTCGCGCGGCTGGTGAGCGCGCGGATCACGCAGGGGAACCTCGAGTTCGTGGGGGACTTCAAGCTGCCCGCACCGTTCACGCAGCAGGCGCCGCAGCAGCTGCTGCTGCGGATCGCGCCCAACGGGGCGATCTCGGGCGGCGGGCGCGTGGTGATCATCAGCGAGGCGGAGGGGCTCGCGACGGCGCAGACCAAGCTCAGCCTCGGCGTCGCCGCCTTCCACCTGCGCCACCTCGACGTCGCCTTCGACTTCGCCGACCTCGAGGCGACCTCGGCGTCGGTGGTCGCCGACATCTACATCCAGGAGAAGCAGGCCAACCTCCTCCGCTTCGGCCGCGTCAACGGCGGCACGGTGACGCCCGGGCTCCGCATCGCGCTCAACGGGGACGTGACGTTCGGCGGCCTGCAGATGCCGAACCCGATCGAGATCGACCTCGACCCGGTGAAGCTGAAGTTCACGCGGATCACGTCGACGTCGACACCGACCGGCTTCGCGGTCGACATCAGCGGCGAGCTCGGGCTCACGCTCGACGCGGTGAGCGGCCACCTCTCGTACAGCAACCTGCGCTTCACCTCCGAGGGCGAGGTGCAGCTGGGGACGGTGCGGCTCGACGGCGGGGCGCTCACCATCCAGGAGACGGTCAAGATCACGGTGTCGCGCCTCGCCTTCAGCGACCAGGACACGAGCATCTACGTCCCCGCCAAGGCGCGCCCCGGCCCCGGCGGCGTCCTGCGGCCCGACAGCACCCTCGTGCCGGTGCAGGGCTTCCTCGACTTCGGCGCCTCGATCTCGATCTCGACGGTCTTCCACGGCAGCGTCCACCGCCTGCTCTTCTACGTGCGCTCGGACGACGAGACCACGCACTTCCTCATCCAGGGGCTGCGGGTCCAGATCTCCGAGGTGCTGGAGTTCGAGGGCTCGTTCAGCTACGACGAGCTGCCCAACGGCTTCGACATGTCGTTGAGCGCGCGCGGACTCATCCTGCAGGCGTACGACGTCGGGATCGTCGGGGTGCTCAGCCGCAACGGCGACCTCTTCCGGGCCGGGCTCTTCGTGCGCGCGAGCGTCACGATCCCGCTCGGGCCGGTCGTCACGCTCACCGAGGTCGGTGGCGGGTTCTTCATCAACCCGCTGGCCGAGGACCTCGAGATGGTCCGGCTGAACGCGCGCTTCACCGGCCCCTCGGCCAGCCGGATGGGCATGCCGACCGACGCGCGCTTCGCGATCCTGCTGTACGCGGGCTTCGCGGTGGCGGGGGCCAACGGCGCGTCGGCGGCCAAGGGGCGCACGCTGGTCACGATCACCGACGCGATGTTCCAGCTCAACGCCGAGGCGACCTTCCTCGAGATGGACAACGAGCTGAAGGGCGAGCTGGTCCTCCAGGTGGGGTGGAAGCCCGAGACCTACGTCCGCGGCGACGTGACGGTGAGCATCACCATCGAGGGCGCGGTGAGCGGCACGGCGGGGATCCAGTTCTTCGCCGGCGGGAACCAGTTCGCGGTCGTGGGGACGGTCAACCTGCTCATCGTCGAGGTGATCCGCGCCACCGCCGAGGTCATCGTGGTGCCGAGCGGGTTCACGGCGCAGCTGGGGTTCAACATCAGCGCGGAGGCGGGACCCGTGCGGCTGGGGGTCACGTCGACCATGCGCATCTGGTTCCGGCCCTCGACGAACGACCTGGGCGCGTACATCCGGATCGCCGGGAACGTGAGCGTGTTCGGGATCGGCGGGCGGCTCGAGCTCATCGGGGCGCTGGTGGTGCTGCCCGAGTTCGCGGTCTACGCACAGGGCTCGGCGGCGATCGACGGGATCGAGCAGGCGCGCGTGGACGTGTGGGTGCAGTACACGTCCGCCGGCTTCGCCGCGGGGGTGGGGAAGAACGAGGAGCTGGCCGCGGTGCTGGCGCGGGCCGAGCAGATCGCGGCGGACCTCGAGGCGGAGGCGAACCGGATCCTCGCCGGGATCAGCGGGGCCGCGCTCGAGCGGGCGCGGACGCCGCAGGCGGTGTCGGACGCGAGCCTCGCGGCGGCCTACGCGAACTTCCAGCGCTGGGATCCCATCCAGATGGTGTTCCTCTGGACCGGCTTCCGGATGGAGGAGGGGCGGCTCTACGGCGGCCTGCTCCCGCAGTCGGCGAGCGACCCCTACGTGACCTTCTACGAGGGGACGCTGCGCGCGACCGACGCCGCCAGCGACACGGCGCGCATCCGGCAGCTGCGCGAGGTGGCGCAGCAGAAGCTCGCCGTGATCAACGACCGTCGGGCGGCGGTGGAGGAGCGGATCCGCGCGCTCCGCCTGGAGCTCGAGGCGGCGGAGACGGCCGCGCAGTTCATCCCGCCGCCGGACCCCGTGCGTGCGTGGAGCACGGGGGCCCCGCGGTTCGTCGCCGGCGCGACGGACCCGAGCGGGCGGCGGATCATGGAGCTCGTGGATGCCCCGCAGTTCGACCTCGACGACCAGGCCTCGGCCGCCGCCAAGGCGACGATGACGACGGCGCGCGCGGCGACGCGGGTGGCGCCGGAACGGCTGCGCGCGCAGCTGGAGACGGTGGAGGCGGGGCTCGCGACCGTCGTCGCGGCCACCCGTGCCACGGATCCGGCCTCGTTCGCGAGCTACGCGCGGGTGCATAGCGAGCTCGTCGACGCGATCGAGGAGCAGCACGCCGCCAACGTCGCGTTCCGCATGCGCCGCCGCGGCTGGGCGCAGGCGAAGCTCGACACCCTGGCCCAGCAGCGCACGGCGCTCGAGACGCGCCTGCAGCAGCGGCTCACGACGATCACGCAGTTCCAGCTCGGGATGAGGAAGTCCGAACCCGCGACCCGCTTCGGGACGCTCGTCCAGCTCGACTCGCTGGCGCTGTCGCGCGCGCGGTTCCTGAGCGCGTGGTCGGGGGACGCGACGATCCTCCAGACCTACACGACCGATCGGACCGCCGAGTACCAGGCCGCGGCGTCGGCGACGCAGTCGCTGCTCAACGACCCGGAGAACCGCGCGGCGTCCGGGACGCTCGATGTGGCGCTGCAGTGGTTCCAGACGCGCGCGGTCGGGTTCGGGGTGAACGCGTGGTGGGGCGTCGCCAACGCCGGACTCGCCCAGGCGCGCGACGGCGCGCAGGCGCTCGTGGACAGCGCCGCGGCACAGGCGGCGCCGGTCATCCGCGCGATGCGCGACATGCACGCGCGCTTCACGACGAGCCTCGCCGAACTGAACGCAAGGCAGGCCGAGCTCCATGGCGTGTTGTTCGACCTGTATGACGGCTACCTGCGCTACTACCCGGGCGATTCGAACGCCACGCCGTACACGGCGCGCAAGGCGGCGCTCGGCGAGCTCCTCCGCGCGCCGACCGTCTCCAGCCCGCAGGTCACCGTCACCGACTTCGGGTACCTCGCCTCCATCCGCACCACCTGGTCGGGGGCGCATCCACGCGGCGTGTACGAGTATCTCCAGCAGGAAGGGCCCGACTCGCTGCTCACCGTGGGCGGCACCGGCGAGGCCCGGCGGTGGCAGTACACGGTGGATCCCAACGGCGGGAGCCGCCCGCAGGTGCAGCGGGTGTACGTGCGCGGCGGCGCCGGGCTCACGGCGCAGCAGCTCGTCCCGTACACGGTCACCTTCGCGCGGGGCTCGACGAGCTCGCCGGTCACCCAGGTCGCGGTGCCGCCGGCGGACCTCACGGCGCCGAGCGCGCCGGTGGTCTCGTTCCCGGGGCTGTTCTCCGTCCCGGACGAGTACGGGTCGGCGACCTACTGGACCGGCGACTCGACGCGCCTCGCGCTGAGCTTCAGCGCCAGCGACAACGAGAGCGGCGTCGGCGAGTACGAGTATCGCATCTACCTCGCCCCGACCGCGCCGGCCCGCCTGCTCGGCGGGAACGTGTACCGGCCGATGTCGCTCAACGCGGTCCCCACCACGGAGGAGCTGGTCCCGTGGACGAGCGCCGGCGGGCGCACCTCGATCACGATCCCGACGCTGAACCTCCCGTCGGGTCGGCAGATCGGCGTCATGGTCCGCGCGAAGAACGGCGCGGGGATCACCGGCCCGGAGGGCTACGCGCCGTGGCTCCGCTACGACGGCACGCGCCCGGTGTTCGCCACGGGGGCGGCGCTGCAGCCCGCGCTCGCTGCCACCTCGCTCGGCACGACCTTCCCGCGGCTCGGCGGGGCCTTCGTGGTGGAGCCGGTCTATCCCGCCTGTGCGGCCACGCTCTCGCGCGTCCGCGGCGCCGGCCTGGTGAAGCCGTGGGACGGGAAGCTCGTCACCGTGACCGCGAACAACACCATCGTGGGTGGCGGCCTGCCGGTCCGCATGTCGTTCACCATGCCCGCCGCGACCGACCCGGAGACCGGCATCGGCGCCTACAACTATCGCGTCGACTCGGTGGCGCCGTCCGCCGAACTGCCGACGGACGGCTGGTACGACATCCCCGTGGCGGGACCGAGCTTCCTCGCGACGGGCCCGACCTTCGTCCACGGCCGGCCGCGCTGGATCACCTACGTCGCGCGCAACCAGGCGGGGCGCGCCTCGCAGCCGCTCGTGTACGGGCCGATCACGGTGGCCGACCCGAGCGTGCCCACCACGCCGGTCTTCTGCGGCGACTACGCGAGCGGCGGCTTCATCGCCTTCATGACGACGCCGGCCACCGACGACGAGACCGGGATCCGCGGCTACCAGCTCCGCATTCGCGGCCCGAACGGCACGGTCGTGCGCGACTGGCCGTCGGCGGGCGCGGTCGACTGGCCCGCCGCGCAGGCGGGCGCCGACCAGGGCATCCGCATCGCGATCGCGCCCGCCGTGGGCGGGCCGCATCGCGTGGAGTTGCGCGCCGTCAGCGGACTCGGCGTGGCCGGCGGGGCCGCGAGCAGCGGCGACATCCTCGTCGACCTCACCGCGCCTCCGGCGGCGGCACTGGCCGGCACCGTGAGCGGTGGGAACGCCGTCCTGAACCTCTCGCTCTCGAACGATCCCGAGAGCGGCATCGCCGGCGTGGACGTCGCGTTCGCCAATGGCCCGGACGACCCGACGTTCGCGGGGGGACGCACCCGCACCGTGCTCCTCATGCCCTACGGATCGTATCCCGCCAGTGCGGGCAATGGCCGGCTCACGATCCCGCTCGCCGCCGGTGCCGCGACGGCGTCGCCGCTCTACGCCCTGGTGCGTGCGCGGAACGGCGTCGGCCTCGTGAGCACCGTGGTCGCCGTGAGGATCCGCTGATGCGACCGCTGACGCACGGGCTGACGCACGGGCTGACGCACGGGCTGACGCGCGCCGTCGCGCTCCTGGTCCTGGCCGCGCCGGCGCTGCGCGCGCAGGAGGTCACGCGCCTGGCGACGCTCGTCGCCGACGGTCGCGTGTTCGTGTACCCGAGCCGCATCCCCGCCGAGGGCGAAGGCTGGATCGTGCGCCGGGACGGACGGCCGCTCACGACCGCGCCGCTCACCGGCGCGCGCGGCGCGGCCGAGTTCGCCGTCGCCGTGGGGAACGAGATGGCGCTGCTGCAGACCATCACGCGCACCGACAACGCCTTCGAGACCTACCGTCGCCTCCGGGTGAGCGCGACCGCGGGCGGCGTCGCGCAGATCCTCTCGCCGCGCACCGCCGCGGCGCTCGGCGCGCTGCTGGTCGACTCCGCCGTGACCGCCGGGGCGACCTATGAGTACGAGGCGGTGCTCGTGCGGCTGAGCCGCCCCGACTCGGTGCTCCGGCGCGCGAGCGCGCTGGTGCGCGTGGTGCCCACCGCGTTGCCCACGCCGCCCGTGCCCGCGGCGCGCGCGGAGGATGGGGCGGTGAACATCAGCTGGCGCGCGCCCCGCAGCGCGTCGCTCAGCGACGACCCGGCGATCGCGTACGTGGTGGAGCGCGCCGACAGCGTCGGCGAGTTCGAGCGGCTCGGGTCGATGCCCGTGATGCGCATCCTCGACGGGCCGAGCGGAACGCGCGACGAATCGGCGCTCGGGGGGCGCCTCTATCGATACCGCGTCCGCGCCGTCGATCCGCTCGGTCGGCTGTCGGCGCCGAGCGTGACCGTGTCCGCACGCGCGCCGACCGATCGGGGGCCGGCGCCGCCGGACGCGCTCGGCGCCGAGCCGCTGAGCGGCCGCATCCGCGTGGTGTGGACCGTGCCCACGCAGCCCGACGTCCGCGGGTTCCATGTGGAGCGCTCGGTGGGCGGTGACTCGGCGTTCCGACGCCTGACCCGCGCACCGGTGGCCCCCGATGCGCCGGAATTCGTCGATTCGCTCGTCCGCGGCCGCGAGATCTACGCGTACCGCGTGCGTGCCGTCGACGGCGACGGGCGCCTCGGTCCGCCGTCCAACCCGACCACGATGCGCGCCATCGACGGCACCGCACCGGCGGCGCCGGCCGAGCTGCGCGCCGCGGCGCTCCCCGGACCGCGCGCCCGGCTCACCTGGCGCCTGCCGCCCGACCGTGACGTGCGCGAGCTCGCGCTCGAGCGCGCCGAGCCGCGCGACACCTTCTTCGTCCGCATCGCGTCGCTCAAGCCGAACGTGACCGCGTTCGTCGACACCGGCTACGACGCCGAGCGCCTCGAGCCGGGGCGCGAGTACACCTGGCGATTGATGGCGATCGACAGCTCGGGGAACGAGGGCCCGTTCGCGCGCGTGGCGCTCAAGCTCGTCGACGACGAGGCGCCGCAGCCGGTGCGGAGCGTGAGCGCGCGCAATCACCTCGGACGGTGGGTGGAGGTGACCTGGACGGGCAGCCCCTCCCTCGACGTGGTGCGCTATGAGGTCCGTCGGGTCGAGGGCGGAGCCGCGAGTGCGACCGCGGCCGCGTCGATCGTCGCCGTCGTCCCGACCGGCGCGGAGTTCGCCGTGCGCGACACGACGCCGGAGCGCGGGCGCGTGACGCGCTGGCTCGTGGTCCCGATCGACTCGGTGGGCAACCGCGGCACCGCGGTCGGCGACACGCTCACGTTCCGCGACCTCGACCGCCCGCCCGCGCCGCGCCGCGTCACCGCGGTGCGCGACAGCGGCGTGGTGCGCGTCCGCTGGGAGCGCGTGGTGAGCAACGACCTCCGCGGCTACGTCCTCTACCGGGCGGAGCGGACCGATGGCCCGCGCACGCGGCTCGCCGCGGTCGGCGCGGCCGTGCACGAGTTCATCGACCGCGCGGCGCCGCAGCGCGCGCGCTACTTCGTGCGCGCGGTCGACGCCGGCGGCAACGAGTCCGAGGAGAGCCCGGTGGCGGTCCTCGTGGAGCGTCGCCCATGACGCGGGCGCTGACCGCCGGGCTCCTCGCTCTCGCTGCGGCCGTGCTCGTGGCGGCCCCGATGGCCGCGCAGGCCGCGCCACGTCCGGGAGCGCCGGCGGGGACCCGCCCGCCGACGCAAGCCCGCGCCACGCCGGCCGTCGACTCGGTGCACCTGCCCACGGTGCGCGCGCTCCGGGCCGCGCTCGCCGACGCGGCCGGCGCCGACCGCGAGCTCCTCCCCTCCGACGCGTCGAGCACGCTGCGCGCCGCGGACGACGCCGTGCTCGACCGCCGGGCGCGGGCCCGCGCGCGCATCGCGTCGGGCCTCGACTCGCTCCTCGACGCCGGTCCAGCCGGTCGCGCGGCGATCCAGGTGCTCGCCGCCGAGTGGCGCGGCTCCGACCAGGTGCGGCGTGCCGAGGTGCGCGCCGCCGAGCGGGCGACCGACGCACCCGAAGTCCTGCATCTCGCCGAGGAGCTGCTGCGCGAGTCGCCGCGCGATACGCAGGTCGTCCGGTGGCGGGCGCAGGCCCTCGGCGCGCTCGGGCGCGAGGCCGATGCCGTGCGCGCCTGGCAGGCGCGCTTCGAACTCGCGCCGGAGGATGAGTCGGCGTGGCGCGACGCGCTCCGCGCGCACGCGGCGGCCGGCACGCTCGAGCGGCTGCGGCAGGCGGTGGGCCGGCTCCGACTGATCCATCCCGAGAGCCGCGCCGTGCGCGAGCGGGAGATCGAGATCCTGCACCGGCTGGGGCGGAACGACGAGGCAGCCAAGGTGGCCGCCGACACGCTGCCGAGGCCGGCGTGAACGGCCTGCTGCGTGGACTCGTGCCGCTCGTCGCGATCGCGATGCTCGCGCCGGTGTGCTCCGTCGGCGCCCAAGGAACCGGCGCGGCAGGCGGCGCGGCAGGGGGCGCGGCAGGCGGCGCCGCGCAGGACACGCTCGACGGCCGCCTCGACTGGCTCACCCGCCGCCTCGGCGGACAGGCGCAGTTCTTCTCCGAGGTCTATGGCATCTCCGGGATGGAGCGTCGCCGGCCGGGGAGCACCTGGCGATTCCTCGCCACGCCGCGCCTCGGCCTCATCGGCGGCACCGAGGTGGGCTTCGACATCGTCCTCTCGTCCGAGGGGAACCAGGCGCGGCAGAACATCAACCAGGTCGCGTTCGAGCCCACCTGGGGCTGGGGCCAGCTCCACCTCGGCGACTTCACGCGCGACTACTCGCCGTACACCATGCAGGGGCTGCGCATCCGCGGCGTGGGGCTCGACCTCCAGCGCTGGGGCATGCGCGCGTCGGTGCAGGGCGGGCGGAGCGCCGTGCTCATCCCGTCGACCATCGACGGCGCGACCTACCGCCGGCAGGTCATCGCGGCCGCGCTCGGCGTGGGGCGCGAGGGCGACCGGTCGCTCGAGCTCCGCATCGTGCGCGCCCAGGACGACCGCATCGCCGACGACGCACCGGCGATCGACACGCTCGGGCTCGACACCCTCCCCGCCGACCTGCGGCCGCAGCAGCGGAACCGGCCGCAGCTCAACGTGGTGGGCGCCCTCGCGGGGAGCTACCGGCTCTTCGCGCGGCGGCTCGCGCTCAAGGGCGAGCTCGCGGGCGCGCTCCTCACGCGCGACCTGACCGCGCCGCCCATCGCGCCCGACTCGCTCGACGGGAACGATCCCGGCGCGACGGTGCTGCGGACCTCCAGCCTCGGCGACGTCGCGTGGAACGGCGAGGTGCAGTGGCAGGGCAAGGGCTACGGCCTCCGCGGCGGCTACGAGTCGATCGGCGCGGGCTTCACCTCGCTCGGGCTCGCGTACCTCGTGAACGACCGGCGTGGATGGAACGTGGGCGGCGACACGCGGTTCTTCCGCGGCGCCCTCGCGCTCACCGGACGCCTCCAGCGGCAGGAGAACAACCTCCAGTCCCAGCGCGTGGCCACCACCACGCGCGACGTCGTGACCGGCTCGGCGATGCTGCGGCTGCCCGCGAACCTGACGGTCTCGCTGGTCGCCCTGCTCGCCGCAGCCGGAAACGACGAGGCGCGCGACTCGCTCAAGGTGGACAACCGGACCTCGTCGTTCACGGCGTCGGTCTCGCGGCCGTGGCGCCTGGCGGGCCGGAGCGCGACCATGAGCGTCGCCTACGCGCGCCAATCCACCGAGGACCGCAACCCGGTGCGGCTCACGCCGGCCGTCACCGTGCAGACCGCCAACGCGGCGGTCACGATCCCGCTCGCCCGCTGGCTCACGGCGTCGCCGTCGGTCGCCGCCGTGCTGCCGGACGGCCAGCCCGATGGCGAGTCGGTCCTGGGGAGCCTGCGGCTCAGCGTGCCGGGACTCCAGGGCATCACCCTGTCGTCGAACTTCACGCAGACCTTCGTGTCGGCGCGTCGCGTGACGACCGGCGGACTCCAGTTCGGCTGGACGCTCCCGGGTGACCTGCAGTTCCAGCTGCAGGGGCGGATGATGCGCTACGGGGCGCTCGGCGCGCGGCCGGCGTTCAGCGAGCGCTTCCTCACGAGCACCCTCGGACGGTCGTTCTGATGCGCCCTGCGCGCGCCTCGCTCCGGGGGAGGACCGCGATCACCGCGGGCCTCGCGCTCGCCGGCGCGTACGCGTGCAGCGGGATCATCACCGGACCCGACGGCGGACCGGACACGTCCCCGCGCTCGATCCGGCTGGAGCCGGCGCGGCTCGAACTCGGCATCGGCGATACCGCCTCGCTGTTGGCGCGCCTGTACGACGTGACCGGCACGGAGACGGCGCCCGCCGCGGGCCACGCCATCCGGTTCGTCTCGGCCGACACGTTCGTGGCGCGCGTCGACTCCGTGAACGGCCTCGTCACCGGCGTCGCCGCGGGGAACACGAGCGTCCGGGGCGCGTACGGCGCACTCGGCCTGGCGATCCCGGTGGCGGTGACGACGCGCCCGCGCCTCCGCCTCGTGGGCGGCGACGCGCAGGCGGGCGAGCAGGGCGACACGCTGCTGCAGCGGCTCCAGGTGCGCGCCGTCGGCACCGATGGGCAGCCCGCCGAGGGGGTGGCCGTGCAGTTCACCGTGGTCTCGGGTGGCGGCGCGATCGAGGAGCCGTCGCCGGCGTCGTTCGCCGACGGCCTGGCGATGGCGCGCTGGCGGCTCGGCCTCGCGCTCGGCGCGCAGGTGGCGATGGCGACGGCCCCGGGCTACGACACCGTGACGTTCACCGCCACCGCGACGGCCGGGACCCGGCCGGTGCGCGTGGCCATCGAAGAGCCGCGCACCAGTGCGCTGGCGCCGTTCGACACGCTGCAGCTGCGCGCGCGCGCCTTCAACGTCGCCGATGTCGAGCTGGCCGGTGCGGCCCTCGCGTGGAGCGGCGGCCCGCCGGCCGTCGCGACCATCTCCGCGCAAGGCCTCGTGACGGCCGTGGCGGCGGGGAGCGCACAGTTCATCGCGACCGCGGG